>CAYJPF010000017.1:0-34613 GCA_964372025.1 uncultured Peptococcaceae bacterium
TTACTTTTTGCGACCAAAAAGTAACGCCCCCTCTGCGACCAGAGGAAATAAACTAACAAATGTAGGAAGGGACAAGCAAACCTTGCAACCCACGAAATACAACCCAAGCTAACTATCCGCCGACAAATATAAGAAACCCACAACCCAGCCAACAAAAACCACCAAAATCAAAAGAAAAACCAAGCACTCCACGAAGCACAACCCAAACTAACTATCCGCCGATAAATGTAAGCAGCTTATAACCCAGCCAACAAAAGGCAAAAGCCAACAGCCAACAAACATCACAAAACAAATAAAATTCATTCCCCACATCACAAAACAACCAAAATATAAACCAAATTCTCGGGCTGTTTCGGCTGCGCCGAAAAACGCATGCAGCTCTTTTGGCTGCGCCAAAAATCGCTGCTTTTAAGCCAATTTTAAATTGTCTTGCCTGCCGGCTTAATTATACTTACACATATAGCAATGCCTATTTACATCCTACCTTTTTTTGGCTTAAAATAATAGTATTCATAAAAAAAACCTTAAGACCTTGGGGGCTCTGCCCCCAACCCCCCGCAATTTTTTGAAAAAAATTGACTAAAACTTTTTACTAAAAGAGGGCTGCCGCTTCTGCGACAACCCTCTTTTTATCCTATAACCTAACGATAAACAATAACAATCTCACGGGTAGAATTAATCCACTCTACATCACAACCCAAATTCTCAGCAGCAAAACGAATCGGCAACATAGTACGGCCATTTAATACATCAGGCGGTACATCCATACTCATAGTTTGACCATTTGCTACCAAGCTCTTGCTGCCTAACCACATTTGTACATTATAGTTAGCATAGCTTAAATCAATCTGACGATTAGCTTCATTCCATCCTACATAACCGCCCATACCCTCTACAATAGCTCTAATCGGTACTAATGTACGGCTATCTTTGATAATCGGGCTGGTGCCTTGGCCAGGATCTACCTCGAGCACACGGCCATTAATAGTCATCATCGGATTATTAATTTGCATTAAAATAAATTGCTTAGGAGCAGTACCGCTATCGGCATCACCACCAACAATTGTAGCCGGCATCACTACCTGAACTTGAGCAGTAGCTTGACCTAAAGTTTCAGGCATATCATTAAAAGGATCTGCTTCGGCCATTATCGGACGAATACTATACCAATAAGTTTTGCCACCCTCTACGTTTACATCAACAAAACGGTTCTCGTTTTCAATATAAAAATCGGTAATCGAAATACCTTCGCTGCCTTGTACTTCAGAACGATAAATACGATAACCTAAAGCACCGCTAACGGCTTGCCAGCTAAAGTTAGCACCAAAAGGCATCGATTCGGCTGCAAAACCGCTTACCATACCACCGGTTGTAACAGGAGTTTCCGGCACTACAGGCTCTACAGGCTCAACAGGCGGGGTAACAGCAGCGCCACCATTGCTTACGGTAAGTACATAGTCGTCGTTAACACTATTATAGTTATAGCCATCTACCGATACATAATATTTGCCGGCAGCTAAATCCATAGTGGAAGAAGTCCAGGGGCTGGCTAAATCACTGCCAAGATAATCATCCCAGATATCATCACCGGTGCTATCATATACATGCACCATCTTATTTAAAGCAACACCATCAAAGGTAAAGTTAAGGGTGATTTGCGAAGCTTGGCTTAAAGTAAAGGTAAAATAATCGCTGTCGCTGCTGGTAGAAGCATTACCAACAACAGGAGTATTTAACTGAATTTCGTCAGCAGTATTTAAGCTGCCATTAAATTCAGTTTCCCTAGCGCCTTTGGTGCTGGGGCTTTCTTGGATAACAGTAAATATATAATCTTCATTAACACTATTGTAGTTATAGCCATCTACCGATAAATAATATTCACCGGGCGGTAAATTATAACGATTAGAATACCAAGGGCTAGCTTTATCAGAACCTACATAATAACCGTCGATAATCTCGGTATCCGAACCTAAGGTAAGGTCGATCATTTTATTTAAGGAAGAGCCTTTATGCTCAAATTTAAGCTGGATAACTTGATTTTCGGTTAAGGTAAACTTGTAAAAATCAATATCGCTGCTATTGGCAGCATTGCCAACATAAGCAGTATTTACATTGATAATATCGGCAGTATTCTTAGAATTATTAAATTCTGTTTCGCGGATACCATCGCTGGAAGCGGCCTCTTGAACAATGGTTAAATAATAATTATCGGTAACGCTATTATAATTATAACCATCTAAGGATATATAATAAGTGCCGGGCGGTAAGTTGTAACGATTAGATTTCCAAGGGCTGGCTGCATCAGAGCCAACATATGCACCATCGATAATTTCGGTGCCATCTTCATGGGTTAAATCAATCATTTTATTAAGAGCAACACCATCAAATCTTACTTGAACTTGAATTGTTTGATTTTCGGTTAAGGTGAATTTGTAAAAATCAATATCGCTGCTGCTGCTGGCATTGCCGGTATACTCAGTATTAACCGAAATTTGATTAGCTAAATTTTTGCTGCCATTATCTTCTACCTCGCTGGCAAAAGCTGGTACGGCTAAAATTAGCATCATCAACATCGACATCATTACGGCAAAAAATAATCTTTTTTTCATTTTTCTTCCTCCTTGAATTTTGTTAGTAAATTTAGGGCTTGGCTTGCTTTGTAGGTAAAAATACTTAGCTTAAAAAATACCTCCTCCCATATCACAATCAACAACTATTCATAGTTTAACATGTTTTTGCATCAAAAACAATGGACTATATTCACATATTGTTGTAATATATTCATTTTTTTTTAAGTTTTGACTTAAAATTAAAAAACTAAAAGGCTGTCGCAATAATAAATATATTTGCTACAGCCTCCTTTTTTTATGCTAATAATTGCATAATTTCGTTTTTTATCTTTTCGGCCTGATTATCGCTTTTATCTATTTGCCAGCTAGCGCTTATTTTGGCCGGTCGCTGGCTTAATAAGTGGATTTTATCGGCCAGCTTTATTGCTTCGTCTATATCATGGCTAACAAATAATACCGCCGGCTTTAGCTCGGCAATAATTTTAACCAGCCAATCCTGCATTTTGATGCGGGTTAGGGCATCTAATTTGGCAAAAGGCTCGTCTAAAAGCCATAAATCGCCGCTTGCCATTGCGGTTCTTAATAGTGCCGCCCTTTGGCGCATGCCGCCCGATAATTGCTCCGGCAGGCTTAGCCCAAAATCTTCTAGGCCAAATAGGGGTAATAGCTCGTCAATTTGCTTGCGGGCTGCATTTAGCTTTGCTTTATCGGCTTTAAATAGCGGCAATAAGGCATTATCAATAATATTTAGCCAGGGCAATAGCATATCCTGTTGCGGCATAAAGCCTAAATTGCCTTCTAATTCTATAAGGCCGCTATCGGGGGGATAATAGCCTGCTAAAAGGGAAAGTAATGTGCTTTTGCCGCAACCGGAAGGCCCCAATAATGCGATAAATTCACCGCTATCAATGGTTAAATCAAGTCCATCTATAACTTTAATTTTATGATTATTTAATAGGAAGGATTTGCTTAAGTTCTCTACTTTAAATTTCATAGGCCATTAGTTAAAGCTTAATATAATCGTTCATAAAGGCATCTTCGGCCACAAAGCCTTCGGCTAATAGGCCATTATCTACCAGCCAATCAGCAAAGTTTTGCCAGGTATCTAAGCTTTGATAACCCCAGTACTCGGCATCGCCTTGATACTTGCCGGCCATCCATTCTTGGCCGGCTTTTACTAAGTCGGCATCTAGGCCTTCTTCGGCATCCAGTAAAATTTGAGCAGCTTCGGCCGGGTTTTGATCGGCAAACTGATATCCTTTGCTTAAAGCATTCATCATTTTAGAAGCTAGCTCGGGGTTATCGCTAATCCAAGTATCCTCGGCTACAATTACCGGGGTATAATAATCAAATTCCGGGGCAATATCCTTAATCATAATTGTATTAAGCGGATAATCACGCAGCTCGGCCTCTACACCGGTTACGCCATAATAAATCCAGGAAAAATCGACATCACCACTATCCCAAGCCGAAAAGAAATCGGTTTCGCCCAGATTAAGCATCTCCACGGTATCGGGTGCATTTTGCTCTGCCAGTAGATAGCCGATTAAAGCTTCTTCCACAGCGCCGCCCCAGCCGCCATAGCTGGTATTGGGAAAATCGGCCGGGCTTAGGATATTGCGATCGGCGGGGGAGGCAAATGCCGAGGTATTATGCTGAATAACCGCAGCTAAAGATGTTACCGGCACGCCTTCCATCCGCGCAAAGGTTACTTCTTCCTGATAGCTAATACCAAACTGCGCTTGGCCACTGGCCACTAATTGCAAGGCCCAATTATTACCGGGCTGGATAATCTCTACATCCAGGCCTTGCTCAGCAAAATAGCCTTCGGCCTCGGCCACATAAATGCCGGTATGGTTAATATTGGGTATCCAATCTAATACTAAAGTTAGCGGGGTTAATTCGGCGCTTTCTTCGGTAGTGGCGCAGGCGCTTAGGCTTAAGGCCAGCATTAAAACCAATATAACTGCTAAAATTTTGATCAATTTCATTGATTGTCCTCTTTTCTGGTTTTTTTATAATAAAGGCTAATTATGCCATTTATCCTCATTAATTTGATGCTTCCAGCTTAGGGTTTGCCATTCTATGCTTTTGATGATTAGTAGGATTAGCATTGTCCAAAATACAATTAGCACGATTACCGCAAAGCATAAAGCAATATTAAAGGTACTTTGGGCGCGAATTAATAGTAGGCCTAAGCCATTAGCAGCGCCTACCCATTCGCCGATTACCGCCCCCATCATGCTATAAGTGGCGGCAATACGCAGCCCGGAAAAAAAATAGGGTAAAGTAAATGGCCAATAAATCTTTTTAAACAAATTAAAGCCATTTAAGCCCATGCTGCGATAAAAAGCAATAGTTTCTTTATCTACCGAATTAATGCCGGCTAAAATATTGATTAAAATCGGAAAAAAGCAAATCAAAATTACAATTAATACCTTGGGCAATAAATAAAAGCCAAACCAGATTGTAAAAAGCGGTGCTAAAACCATAATCGGTATCATTTGGCTGGCTAATAATAAAGGGTAAAACATTTTATGTAAAATTTTGATATAGGATAATAATGCTCCGCAAATAAAGGCCAAAATAATAGCGCAGCCCAGACCGATTAAGGCCTCGGCTAAAGTATATAAACTATGATTTAATAAAAGCTTATAATTGCCGATTAAAGCTATTATTACGGCCGGGATATCGGGCAAAATATAGGGTTTGGCCAAAATCATCGCCGTAATTTGCCAAGCTATTAATAATAGAATAAAGCCACAAATTGGCCATAAGGCCGGCCTTAATTTATTGATCATCTTATCTCCTAGCGGTTTTTGCTCATAAAAAAACTGTTGCCTAATAGGCAACAGTAATAAGCTTTGCTCCCTACGCCGGCATTATCCGAATCAGGTTATGGGTCGAGTAAATACTCCTCTCAGCCAATTGGTTTTGCCAATTAGCTCCCCTGTTTTGAATTATTTGCATTATAACCTAAGTAATCAATTTTGTCAAGGGGCAATTAGCCCTTTTTTTGCACCCCATTATGATCAATATAATAATCGCCTTGTAATAATAGCTCGGAAATCGGCTTAACCTTTAGCCCCTGGGCGGCTAATTGCTCTAAAATTTGCGGCAAAGCCTCGGCCGTATGCAGGCCATTATTATGGAATAGCACGATATCGCCGGCCGCACTTTTAGTTAGCACCCTATCACTAATTTCGGCAGCCGATAAATCTTGCCAATCCAGGCTGTCTACCGACCACTGAATAGTGGTAAAGCCAAGCTCAGCGGCTACATTTAGCAAATCATTATTATAATCGCCAAAAGGTGGCCTAAAAAGCCGGCAATCGTAGCCGGTAATTTCTTTAATTAGGGCGGCATTGGCCAGTAATTCTTCGCGCATTTGCTGGGGGCTTAAATCGGGAAAATGGGGATGGCTTACCGAGTGGAGGCCTATTTCATGGCCTCTGGCAGCAATTTCGGACGCCATTTGCGGATAATCATTTAGCCAAATATTGACCAAAAAAAAGGTAGCTTTAATTTGATATTGATCGAGCATATCCAAGATGGCTAGGGTATGTTCGGCGCCCCAGCTGGCATCAAAGCTGATAGCCAGCTCGTTTTGGCTGGTTGCTACCTTATAGATTGGTACTAGGCGTTCTTGATTGCTGCTTGCGGTTTGGGTTTGGCTGTGGATAGTTTTAGCTGTTATGAGGCTGATGATTATTAAGGCGATTATTAGGCCATAGATTAGCAATTTTTTTTTAGATAAGATAATTAGCATTATGCCCCTCCTTTTTCTACAGTTTATGAAAAATTTGGGGGAATATGTAAAGTTTTACTCAATTTTTTACAAAAAATTGCGGGGGCTTGGGGGCAGAGCCCCCAAGGTTTTAAGACCTTTGCTTTTTGGAAAAAGCAAAAGCAAAAACTTTTAGAATATGCTGCGCATATTCAGCTCTTGGTATTAGCTTTTAATCGGGAAATCTAGTTTGGCTTTGAATAAATCGCCGTCTATTTCCAAATCAAAATTGCCTTTGAAATTTTGGCAAAAGGTAGCGGCTATAGCCAAGCCTAAGCCGCTGCCCTCACTGCTACGGGATTTATCGGCACGGGTAAAACGTTGGGCAATTTCCTCAGCATCAAAATTCATTTCATAGGCGGCCGTGTTTTTAATAACCATTTTAGCCCGATTATTCTCCGCCCATAAATCAATATATACTCGCGAACCTGCCAGGGAATACTTTAGGGCATTATCAATTAAATTCTGCAATACCCGATATAGCTTTTTGCCATCCGCCTCAATAAACAAGGGTTCTGCAATCAACTTTAACTTAAATTCTAAGGGGGCTGCTTGGATACGATCATCCATATCGGCCAAAGTTTGCTCGCAAAGGCGCTTTAAATCGAGCTTTTCGATATTAAGCGGCATATTGCCGGAGCTGGCTTTGGATAAATCCAGTAAATCGCTAACAATTGTGCTCAATCTTTGCGATTTTTGGCTTAATATTTGCAGATAATCACGGGCGGCCGGGCTTAAATCATCCTCTTTGCCCAAAAGCTCGATATAGCTGATTATCGAAGTAAGCGGCGTTTTTAAATCATGAGAAACATTAGTAATTAAATCTACCTTTAGCTGCTCGGTTTTGATTTTTTCGCTAATACTGCTATCATGGCCTAATTGGATTTCGTCAAAATCCTTTTGGTTTTTCTTAATCAAAATATAAACCAATACTAATTCGATTATAGCAATTAGCAGGGTTAATAGTAGTAATCCCACTAAAGTGCTTAATACTGCTATCAGCATTAAAATGGCGCTGATAATTATAAAATTAGCCTGGCGCTTTTTTAGGCGCATAGTAGGATTATCGGTTTGATTATTAAACTCAAAAAGCAAATTAATTAGCTGTTTTAGATTATTTACAACATTAATCAATAGCTTTTTTAGCCAAAGCAAGATCATTTTTAAATATTTATAGCCCCATTTGATTAATTTGGCAATTAGGCTATCTTTAATTAATCTTTTAGCTTTAATTTTTTGAATTAAGGCCAAAAAACTGGCCAAGGCCAAGCCGGCAGTTAAGGCAATGCCGCTTGCTATTAAAAGTAAATAATAATTGTTGCTTAGATCATAAGAGCCGCTATTATAAAATTGATAGCTAATATTATTTACATAATCAATATTAATAGCCAACAGTAAACCAAGCGCCAAGGCAAGTAAAATGAATAGAATATCGCTATACATAAGAGCCATTTTGCCAAGATAAACTTGCTGATCATCACCTTTACGCCCGGTATTGATAATTAAATAAATTAATGAGCTAATCCCTGCCAGCAGGCAAACAGCTATCTTGATCAAGAATTGTTGCCAATTAGCCTGCATTAATTGCCAATGATTTTGCAAATCGGCAAGCAAAGGGTCGCTAAAGAAGATAAAAGCCTTTTGATAAATATGCTCATCCTGTAATTCTTGCACATGATAAATTAAATAATTAGCAGTTTGATAATCAGCCAATTGCTCGCCGTCTGCCTCATAGCGGCTATAGATAAATTGATCTTCTTGCCAGCCATAAATATAGCCATCTAAGCTTAAATCGGTTTCGATTAAGCCATCTTTTAATTCTAAATAGCTGCTATCTAAATTGCTGATAACTTGGCCATCAAAAGTTTCGGCATAATAGCCAAAATAAGGCTCATCCTGGCCGCTAACCAAACTATAATCGGGATTTAGGCGCTGATTATAATCATACATCAGCAGATTGGCATAATATGGATCAACACTTAAAAAATGTAAATAATCAAAGCTTTCATTAAGATTAACATAATAACCGCTGCTAAATAAATAATTATCGGTGCTTATTGTATCTAGCGTATTGATAATTAAATTGGGATTAATATATAAATCCTCATCTTGTATAGCTTGCGCCATTGTGATTATACAGGCGATAATCAATAAAAAGGCCAATAATTTAATAATAGACGAGCGGCTAAATTTTCTCAATTTTGTAGCCAATGCCCCACACCACCTTTAAATATTTAGGTTCTTTAGGAATAGTTTCGATTTTTTCGCGAATATGACGAATATGCACCATTACCGTATTTTCGCAATTATAGCCGGGCTCTTGCCAAACCCGCTCATAAATGCGCTCGGCCGAAAATACCTGCCCCGGATTACTCATCAAAAGCTCCAGTATTTTGTACTCGGTTGCGGTTAGGCGTATATCCTCGCCATCTACGCTTAATTGCTTGGTTTGGGTATCTAGTAATAGGCCGCCAATGCTTAATTGCTGCTTATTAAGGGGCTTTACCTGCGCGCCTAAATGCAAATAGCGCCTTAGCTGGCTTTTAACCCTGGCCAATAATTCGCCGGGATTAAAGGGCTTGGTAATATAATCATCCGCACCCATGCTTAGCCCCAAAATTTTATCGCTATCTTCGCTTTTGGCCGAAAGCAGGATAATTGGGATATTTTGCTTTTCCCTAATCTTTAGCAAAGCCGAAAGCCCATCTAAACGGGGCATCATAATATCCAAAATAATTAGCTGAATATTATTGCTTTGCAAAATATCTAAAGCCTGCAAGCCATCATAAGCGGCTATAGCGGCAATTTCTTCCAATTGCAAAAGTTTAATAATCGCCGCTACAATTTCCTGATCATCGTCTACCACCAAAACACAAGGCTTGTCCATATTTACCTCCTTATACTATTTTAATTATAGTATAATCTATATTTCTGAATTAAAAGTTGGGGTTTTTCTTATAAAAATCTTAAGATATTAAACTGTATACTATCATAAACAAATGATTAAGGCAAGCTGAATTATCATATTAGCCAACCCTAATTTAAGCCGGGGCTTAGGCGAGGATATTCTTGCGGCAAAGTATTGGTTTTTTCCAGCTTGGCTAGGGCTTGCTTGATATCGGGATGGGCAATTTGGCTTAAGGCCTCGCGGTTTAATTTTTGCTCGGCTTGCTCATTAATCAGGCGCATAGCCTGGCTGCGCAAAGAGGCCTCTACAATATTACGAATGCTGCGAGCATTACCGGCCAGGCTGTTTTTGGTTAATAATTGGCGTTCTATATATCGTTTTAGCTCGTTAAATGCCAGGTCGTCGGGGTAATAATCACGCTTTTTATACATATACTGAGCAATAGCCAACAATTCGTTTTGATCATAATCGGGAAAATCAATATGCAAAGGAAAGCGCGAATGCAGGCCGGGATTACTATTTAAAAACATATTCATCTCGCGCGGATAGCCGGCCAAAACCAGCACAAAATCCTCTTTATGATCTTCCATGCCCTTAACCAAAACATCAATGGCCTCGCGGCCAAAATCCTTATTGCCGCCCCGACACAGCGAATAGGCCTCGTCGATAAAAAGGATACCACCCAAGGCTTTTTTAAGCTGATCCTTAGTTTTTTTGGCGGTATGGCCAATAAACTCGCCCACCAAATCGGCCCGTTCTACCTCCACAAAATGGCCTTTGCTTAAAAGGCCCATATCCTTATACATTTTGGCTAAAAGCCTGGCCATAGTGGTTTTGCCGCTGCCGGGATTGCCCTTAAATATAGTATGCAAAACCGGGGTTTCGCTATGCAAATCCTGCAATTTGCGCTTTTTTTGAATTAGGCTAAAGGCATAAATTTCGCTGATTAGCGATTTTATTTGCTGCAGGCCAATTAAATCCTCAATATCGGCAAAAATATTTTCTGTTATGTCTTGATTTTTACCGCTATTAATTGTTTTAGGCTTAATGGCCTGCTTAAGCATAACATTATTCGTATTTAAGCCTGCTTGCTGCTGGCCGGCGCTGCCGATATTCACTTTAATAGACATAAATTAGCCACCTTCCTCAGCCACATAGTATGCAAAATTTACTAATTGGTGCTTGGCTAAAGTGCAAATCTATGGTATGCTATAAGGATAAATACAAATAATAAGGTGGAGTTTATGACTAAGATATTTGATGAGGCCTATCAGGCAATGGAGGCGGCTTACCTGGCCTTTACCCCAATTTGCAAAGCTAATACGATTAGAATTGTAAAGGCCATGCGCGATTTAAAGATTAGCTATCAGCATTTTAATGCCGGCAGCGGTTATGGCTATGATGATTGCGGCCGCGACAAGCTAGAGGAGCTTTATGCCCAAGTTTTTGGCACCGAAGCGGCCTTAATGCGCCAACAAATTGTATCGGGCAGCCATGCAATTAGCCTAAGCTTACATGGCAATTTATTGCCCGGCGATGAGCTTATTTTGGCCGGTATGCCCTATGATACTTTACAAACCATTATCGGTATCAAAGCGCCTGTACCTGGCAGTTTGGCCGAGATGGGCATTAAGCATAAGGTAGTAGATATCGATTTTGATAATTTAGATGCCGCCCCCATTTTAGCAGCTATTGGCCCTAAAACCAAAATGGTATCGATACAGCGTTCGCGCGGTTATAGCGAGCGAGCAACTTTAAGCGTTAAGCAAATTGCCGATTTGGCGGCAGCAATTAAAAAGGAGCATCCGCAGCTAATTATTTTTGTGGATAATTGCTATGGCGAATTGGTAGAAGAATATGAGCCAACCCATTTTGGCATCGATTTATTAGCAGGCTCTTTGATTAAAAATATCAGTGCCGGCCTAACGCCCGGTGGCGGCTATATTGTAGGCAAGGCGGCCTTGGTAGAGCGGGCAGCAATTAAGCTAACAGTAGCCGGAGCAGGCAGCGAGGTGGGGGCAAGTTTAATAGCCAATCGCCTATATTATCAGGCCTTATTCATGGCACCGCAAATAGTAGCCGAGGCCTTGGCCGGGGCGGTATTTACGGCTAAAGTTTTTGAGCAATTAGGCTATCAGGTTAGCCCTAAGTCCGATCAAAAGCGTTATGATATAATCCAAAGCATCAAAATGGGTGCTGCGCAGCCTTTAATTGATTTTTGCCAAGGCATTCAAAAATATTCGCCGGTAAACAGCTTTGTAAGCCCGGTACCTTGGCCAATGCCCGGCTATGATAATGAGATAATAATGGCGGCAGGCGGTTTTATCGAGGGCTCATCAATTGAGCTATCGGCCGATGCCCCTTTGCGCCCACCCTATTTAGTATTCGCCCAAGGCGGCCTAAACCGCCACCATGTGGCCTATGCAATCGAAAATACGGTAAAAGATATGGGGCTTGCATAAAGCATAATCCCAGCCCTAAAAGGCGAGGTTATATGAATATAAAATCAATAATCGAAAAAGAGCAAAAAAACGGCTATCATGATAGCGCTATTTTTGGTGGCCTTTCGGCCTGGCTTTTGGTGCAGGCCGTTAAAGGCAATTATTCCGATTTAGCAGATTGGGCGGAGCAATATGCAGCCGCCCCGCTTAGCCTGCGCCCGGCCTTGCTAGAGCAGCTAAAAGCAATAAGCGCCCAAATCCCGGAACTTAATCAAGAAGAAGCAAAGCCTGCTAGCTTGGCTTCTGTTTTTAATCAGGATCAGTTTATTGCCTTAAATAAGCCCTTATCCGGGCTAAAGCAAATTGGCGATAAAAGAGCCCAAGCCTTGCAAAAATTGGGTGTAAGCACTATTTATCAGCTATTATTTTTCTTCCCACGCAGCTATCGGGATTGGCGCCAAACCATGCCTTTAGACCAGCTTATCGAAGAAGAATTGGTTTTAATCGGCGGCCGCATTATCGATAGCAATTTGGCGCAAACCCGCACCATCAGCATAGTTAAAGCCCAAATTAGCGATGATAGCGATCTTATCACGGCCGTTTGGTATAATCAGCCCTTTGTCCAAAGGCAGCTATATGCCGGGCGCGAAATTGTGCTGCTGGGCAAATTAAGCCAAAAATACGGCCAAAGGGAATTTGCCGTGCAGCAATATGAGTTTTTGGATAAAGGCTTTAAGCCGCAAATTATGCCCATTTACCGAGCTACAGCCGCTTTATCCACTAAATTAATTGCCAAGATTATCAGCGATTGCCTCCAAACTTATCAATTAGATGATATTATGCCGCAGGCTTTGCGCCAAAAGTATAATTTTCCGTCACGCAATCAGGCCATTATCAGTTTGCATCAGCCCCGGGAGATGGCCGATATCGAACAAGCCCGGCAATGCCTAGCCTATGAGGAATTGCTGATTATGCAGCTAGCCATGGCTACCAGCACTGTTAAGGAGCAGCAAAAAGGCTATGCCCTGGCCTATGATCAGGCGGATATCGCCGATTTTTGCCAAAAGTTACCATTTACATTAACCAAGGCGCAAGATAAGGTGCTGCGTCAAATTTATAGTGATATGAGCAGTGATAAGCCGATGTCACGCCTGGTGCAGGGCGATGTTGGCAGTGGTAAAACGGTGATAGCAGCGGCGGCTATTTATCAATGCTGCCGCCATCAAATGCAGGCCACGATGATGGCGCCTACCGAAATTTTGGCCAGGCAGCATTATCAAAGCCTAAGCCCACTTTTGGCCGAATTTGGCCTAAAAACCGCCTTCTTAGCCGCCTCTACCCCGGCTAAGGAAAAGCGTGAAATTGCAGCAGCAATGGCTAATCACGAGCTAGACGTGCTTATTGGCACACATGCCCTTATTCAGGGTAATTTGCAATTTGCCAAATTGGGGCTAGCTATTACCGATGAGCAGCATCGTTTTGGGGTGCGCCAACGCGAGGCCTTAAAGGCCGAAAGCCCGGTGCATATGCTGGTAATGACGGCCACGCCAATACCACGTACGCTGGCCTTAACCCTATATTCGGATTTGCAGATTTCGATTATCGACGAATTACCGCCCGGCCGTAAGCCCATCGAAACCTATGCGGTGGGTTATCAATACGAGCCGCGGATTCATACTTTTATTGGCAAGGAGCTGGCTAAAGGGCGGCAGGCTTTTATTGTTTGCCCGCTGGTAGAGGATAATGAGAATGTAGATCTTAAAAGTGTAAAAAGCCTGGCTTTACATTTGCAGGAGCATATTTTTAGCAATTATCGGGTAGGCCTTTTGCATGGCAAAATGAAGCCCAAGGAAAAGGAGGAGATTATGGCCGATTTTGCGGCCAATCGCATCCATATCCTGGTGGCTACCACGGTTATCGAAGTGGGCATTAATATTCCCAATGCCAGCATAATGCTGATTAGGGATGCCGAGCGTTTTGGTTTAGCCCAGCTACATCAGTTGCGGGGCAGAATTGGCCGTGGTGCCGAGCAATCTTATTGTATATTAATGCATCAGGCGGCCAATCAGGCAGCAGCGGAGCGGATGAAAATTATCGCCAACTGCGCCGACGGTTTTGCCCTAGCCGAGGCCGATTTAAAGATAAGAGGGCCGGGCGAATTTTTTGGTTCTAAGCAGCATGGCCTGCCCGAATTAAAAATAGCCGATATCCTGCGTGATGCCGACTTATTAAATTTGGCGCATCAGGATGCCAAGGCTATCTTAGCCAATCAATATGATGATAGTGCAGCCATTATGCAGGAGGTGAAGGCTAAATTAGAGCTGCTTTTGAAAAATTAAAATTACAAATCAAGAGGAGATTATTATGAAAAACAAATTAATACTAATTATCAGCATCATGGCCATATTAGGCTTAAGTGCCTGCAACAGCCAGGCGGAAGCGGAAGAAGTAAATCAGCAATTAAGCTTAGAGCAGCAAGCCCAAATTTTGATTGACCAGGTAATTATGATGGCTTCCAGCGAGGCTTATATGGATATGATCACTGTTCAATCTGAAATGAGAGCAATTATTGATGATATAGCTATTCAAGATTATAGCACGCCCCAAAATATTTATCAGCTTAACGGTTTGGCTGATTTAATAATAACATCTATGCAGCTAGAGGCAACTTTAGAGCCGGAAATTGAACCCTTAGTAAAACCAAGGCTAACCGGGGTTTTACCCGGCCAGCTAAATGCCATGAATGGCACAGAAACCTTAGCCGCTGCCTCGATTTTAAACCATAGCAATAGCTTTATTTATGAGGGCTTAGAAGAAGATATTAGCTATTTATATACTTTTGATCATGATTATAGTTTTATGATCAGCTTTTATCCCAGTCAGCAAAATATTGTTAATGCCAGCATTAGTATAATTGTTAATGAGCAGTTTAATAGCTTGCAAACAACGGAGGAGTTTATGAAGCACTTTGAAGCTATGCTCGGCATTGTAGAAAGCGAAACCAGTATTAGTGTAGAGCAATTATAAAGCGTTTAAAAGCCGTCACTAAAAAACCAATTAAAAGTTTGCATAAATAAAATCGCTCCTGCTTATACAGCTAAGAGCGATTTTTGATTGCCTAAATATTATATATAGCTATCTAACTATTCTTATTTTGATGATTTTATGATGATAACTATTGAACTTTTAACTTTTTTTTGATAAAATATATTGTATAGATATATTGCCTCGGCTGCCTGTAATACCGGTTGTAAAGCGCCTAAAATCATAATAAGGAGGTTGCCTAATATGACAATTGAAATGCAAACTATAGTTTTTGTAATTTCTTTACTTGCTATGTATATTTATCAGTTTTCGATTTTTTCTTATGCAACAAGCTTATTGATTGGCGGCCTTAAAAATAAATGGCTTTTTGCAGGCCTGGCATTATTAAATACTCTCGTATTTGGCTATGTTCAGTATATACAGCTAGATCTTTATTTAATACTTATTACTTTTTTGATTGCATTAATTATAGAATTTAAGCTAATATCTAAAACTGATTTTGTGCAGGTTTTTTGTGGGGCTGCGATATTTGTTTTGCATATATTTGCCTTTATAACCCCGATAATTATTATTTTTAGCAATATAGTAAATATTGCGCCGGACAAGCTTATCCAAGATACAATTTATGATCATATAGCAGTAATAATAGTTGCGGTTATTTTATCAATAGCCCATGAAGTTGTTAAAAAGTATATCGATAATACCTCTATTCAAAGGATAACTGTAAAGAGTAAACATTCGATTATCCTGCTTGGATCGATTATTTTAATAGTTATACTGCAAATCGATCATGCGGCCACCATGATGACCGAGGTTTTTTATCCTGAGCAAATAGTTCTTTCGGTGGCAATTTCGCTGGCATCATTATTTACTTTTTATCTTTTTTTCCTATATTCAATTAGCTTAATTGATGCTAGCCTTTATAAAAGATATTCGGACCAGGCAATTGGCGAGCAGCAAAAAATTTCTAAACAAAAAGAAAATCTTTTAACCAAGATCGAAAGGGATGAATTAACAGGGGTATATAATCGCGGCTATATTATGGATGAGCTGGAACAAATGTGTACAGATGATACTGATTCTTTTTATGTTTTATTTATCGATATTAATGCTTTAAAATATACAAATGATACTTATGGCCACAAAGCCGGCGATAGGCTAATAATTAAAATAACCCAGGCTATTTTAAATACCGTGCGTGAAGATGATCTTGTAGCACGTATCGGCGGGGATGAATTTTTGGTTATTATGCCCAAAGCGCTAAAAGAGGATTGCCAAAATATCATAGATCGCACCATGCAATGCATTGAACAGCAAAATGCAACCGAAGAATTTTTGGTTTCGGCAAGTATCGGCTCTGTTTATGTAAACGAGCAAATTAAGCAGCAAGGTGTTAGCTATATTTTATCAGCTGCTGATGAAAATATGCGCAAAAACAAAGCATTATTCTACCAAAAGAAAGAGGGTGGAGCAGTATGACATTATTAACCATTCTTCTTATCATATCATTTATTGGCTATCACTTTACATTTTTTTCTTACTGTACCTATATTTTCAATATCAACAAATTCCCCCGGCAAGCTGCTATTATTTGCGGAGCAGTTAATTTGTCTTTTTGGCTGGTATATATATTTTATCTATCTGCAAATTATGAAGCGCTTTCCCTTATACTTTCTGTACTTATATTAATTGTCGAAACAAAAATAGTATTTAAGGCAAAACTAATTCAAATGCTATTTATCGCAGTAACCTTTAGCATCAACCTGTTTGCCAAAAGGTTAGCAGTGCTGGCTACTATGGCGCTATGGCATCAAAATACGGTTGTTTATGTTTTAAACGATCTTAGGCTTTCGCTTATAGTTTCTATCATTTGCTTTACCTTATCAATTTCTACAATTGATTTTGCCCGCAAAAGAATACCCAGAACCTCGCTTGATACTATTTTATCCGATAATAAAAATCTTACCTTTTTAACCACTGCCTACTCCATACTTTTTGGCACATTATTGGCCTTTTTCCTATGCTTAGGCGCAGATGGTGGCAGCAGATTATTATTCCATTATGTTGTTTTGGGCTTTATTGTTATCAGCGCATTTGCGATATTTATCATTTTTGCCTATAATTTGGCCGAGCTTAGAATACAAACCGAAACCTATAAAAAGCTAAGCCAAAAAAACAGCGAGGACTTAGAACAAATTAAAGACCTGGAAAAAGCTGCAATTAAAGATGCCCAAACATTTTTATATACCCGCGATTATGCAGATGAATTTATTGAAAAATTGATTAAGCAGCAGCAATTATTTTTTGTTGCTTTTATAGATCTTGATGGCCTTAAAGTAGTTAATGATTTTCATGGTCATGAAGAAGGCGATTTTTATATCAAAACCGTTGCCGAGATACTGCAAGACTACTTTAGAAATGATATAGCCTGCCGTTATGGTGGCGACGAAATTGTTGTTATCGGCAAATGCGATACCGAGGACGAAATAATCAAGCGCTTGCTACAATGCTGCAAAGAGGTTGCAAATATTCCCCAACTTTATCATAAAAGTTATAAAACTTCGATAAGTTATGGGGTGGCCTTTAAGCATGCCAACGAAAGTATCACGGCCGCCGAATTAATAGCAATTGCCGATAATCGCATGTATGCCTTAAAAAAGAGCAGTAATAAGCATCGTAAGGTTGTATCGATAAAGTAATTATCAAATTAAGCACGAGCCGCTAATCCGACCCCACCCTGGCGGCGGCTATTTGTCCGCCTGGCAAGGCGCCCCGACGACGGCAGGCTGGTTGCCTGCCTAGGAGGCGTAACGCAGCTAGGTGGGCAAAGAGCCCCGCCAGGGTGGGGTCGGATGATGGGCTCGTGCTTAAAAGCGGCTGTCGCAAATTTTATTGCAACAGCCGCTTTTAATAAATGAAGCACAGCATTATAAACAAAAAAAACACCTGTATCAAGGTGTTTTTATTTTGGAGCGGGCAAAGGGATTTGAACCCTCGACTTCGACCTTGGCAAGGTCGCACTCTACCACTGAGTTATACCCGCATGGTGCCTCGGGACGGAATCGAACCATCGACACGGGGATTTTCAGTCCCCTGCTCTACCAACTGAGCTACCAAGGCTGGCGGAACTGACGGGAATCGAACCCGCGATCTCCGGCGTGACAGGCCGGCATGTTAACCGCTACACCACAGTTCCGTATTTGGTGGGCGATGACAGGCTCGAACTGCCGACATCCTGCTTGTAAGGCAGGCGCTCTCCCAACTGAGCTAATCACCCATATAGTCCAGCTAGTAAATTACGCTAGCAAGGTTTGTTTTGATTCCAACAACTTTTTTATTATAACTCTTAAATACTAAATTGTCAAGAACTTTTTTTAAATTTTTGGCAATTTTTTTTTAAAATTGCATATTTATTATAAGAGCAAATATAAGCAGCAAAATCAACTACCTTAGATATTATAACAAATAGCTTTGCTTTTGTCAAGGGGGAATTATGTTAAATTTTATTTGGCTTATTTTATTGGCTGGTGGCATAATATATGCCATGCTCAACGGCACAATTGATGCTATAACCAGCGCCGCATTTAAGGCTAGCGGCGATGCTATTACTATAGCTATCGATATTTGCGGCATGCTTTGTTTATGGCTGGGCATTTTAAAACTGGCCGAAAAGGCCGGCCTAATAAATGGTGTGGCCAAACTAATCTCGCCAATTATCCGCCTACTTTTTCCCGATTTGGCTAAAGATAGCCCGGCCTTTGGGGCAATTATCATGAATATCGCCGCTAATTTATTGGGCTTGGGCAATGCAGCCACCCCTTTTGGCCTAAAGGCGATGGAGCATTTGCAGGCAGTTAATCCTAATCCGCAAGTGGCAAGCCCGGCCATGATTACTTTTTTGGTGCTAAATACCTCGGGGATTACGCTTATCCCTACCCTGGTGATTAGCCTAAGAGCGCAAGCCGGTAGCCTAAATCCAAGCGAGATTATTGTGCCGGCTATAATTGCCACCACCATCGGCACAATTTTTGCCATTATTTTTGATCGCCTGCTGCGGCATCTATATTTTAGGAGTAAATTATGATTAATCAAATTGCCGATTATGCCATCCCTATTATTTTATTGCTAATCCCCCTAGTGGCCTGGCTAAAAGGAGTAGCGGTTTTTGAGGAGTTTGTAAATGGTGCAGCCGAAGGTTTAGGGCTTACTTTAAAGATTTTTCCCTTTTTGCTAAGCATGATGCTGGCCATTGCCGTCTTTAGGGCATCGGGGGCATTTGAGGCAATTGCCAATCTATTAAGCCCCTTATGCCAAAAAATAGGCCTGCCAACCGAGGTTTTGCCCATTGCTTTATTAAGGCCCTTTTCCGGCAGTGGCGCCTTAGCTTTAACCGCCGATGTTTTACATACCAAGGGGGCAGATTCGTTTAGCGGACGCTTAGCCTCGGTAATACAAGGCAGCACCGATACCACCTTTTATCTTTTGGCTGTTTATTTTGGCTCGGTGGGGGTAATTAAGTATCGCTATGCGCCCTTGGTGGGCTTAGCCACGGATATTATCAGCTTTATTAGCGCTTTTATTGCTTGTACAATTATATTTGGTGGCTAATTATTGTTTATACTCAAAAACTGTGCTATAATAGGCATAGTTTAATTATTAGATACAGCATAAATAATTGCAGGAGGGCAAAATTGTGGCCGAAATGCGTTTGCAAAAACTATTAGCCGAAAGAGGCATAGCCTCTAGGCGCGATGCCGAAAAATTAATTAGCGACGGGCGAATTACCGTAAATGATAAAATTATTACCGAAATGGGCTTTAAAGTGCGCGATTATAAAGATATTATCCTAATCGACGGCAAACCCTTGCCGGAAAAACCGGCTTATATCTATATTCTTATTCATAAGCCGGTAGGCTATATTTGCGCAGCTAAAGACGAAAAGGGCAAACCGAGCATTTTACGCCTAGTGCCCGAAATTAAAGAGCGTATTTACCCCCTGGGGCGCTTGGATTATGATAGTTCCGGGCTTTTGATTTTAACCAATGATGGCGCTTTAACCCAAACCCTACTCCATCCTAAATTTAAAGTAGATAAAACCTATGTGGCCGAAATAAGGGGCCCAATTTCCCCGGGCGATATTGATAAGCTTAAGCAAGGTGTAGAGCTGGAAGATGGCATTACCGCCCCGGCCAGAATTAGCCTAAAGCGGCGCGGCAAAACCTCCAGCCAAATCGAAATTACTATTCACGAAGGCAAAAAGCGCCAAATCCGCAGGATGTGCAAGGCTATTGGCCATCCGATTATCCGCTTGCATCGCAATCGTTTTGGCAGCCTTAATTTGGGCAAATTAAAGGCCGGCCAATGGCGAGAATTAACCGCCAAGGAAATTAATAATCTAAAAAAGGAGGCCAATACAGATGGATCAAAAAACCGACCAAATCGGCCTGGTTCAAATTTACACAGGTGATGGCAAAGGCAAAAGCACCGCCGCCTTTGGCCTGGCTTTAAGGGCTTGCGGCAATGATTTTAAAACGGTGATTATTCAGTTTATGAAGCAAGGCAAAGATTATTGCGAAATTAAAGCCTTAAGCTATTTACCTAATTTGCAAGTTTATAGCTATGGCACCGAAAAATTTGTTAAAAAAGGGCAGCCCGATCAAGAAAACTTAGATTTAGCAGCCCAAGCTTTAGCCAAAGCGCAAGCCATTATCAGCCAAAACGAGGCCGACTTATTAATTTTGGACGAGCTAAATAATGCGCTCTATTTTGACCTTATTACCTTAGAGCAGGCCTTAAACCTTATAAGCACTAAGCCGCCTAAAATGGAAATTGTGATTACCGGCCGCAATGCCCCACAGCAATTAATTGATATTGCCGACTTAGTAACCGAAATGAAAGAAATTAAGCATCCCTATCAGCAAGGCATACAAGCACGTAAAGGAATAGAATATTAATGAAGAATATTATTGTAATAGGTGGCGGCCCGGCCGGGATGATGGCAGCCATAAGCGCAGCTACAGCCGGTGCTAAAGTTAGCCTTTGGGAGCGTAACCAGGTTTTGGGCAAAAAATTAGCCATTACCGGCAAGGGGCGCTGCAATATTACCAATCAATGCTCTATTGAAGAATTGATTGCTAATTTACCGGGTAATGGTCAATTTTTATATGGGGCTTTTAATCGCTTTAATAGCGATGATATTTGCAATTTTTTTAGCGATTATGGCCTAAATCTTAAAACCGAAAGAGGGCGCAGGGTTTTTCCGGCATCCGATAAAGCCCAGGATGTTGTTGCACTTTTAGCCAAGGTTTTAGCAGAACAAAAGGTGGATATTCATTATCAAAGGCGTGCCCAAAAGCTATTATGGCAAGAGGGCAAAATTTGCGGAGCAGTTGATGATAAAGGGCAGCAGCAATTAGCCGATGCCATTATTTTGGCAACCGGCGGCAAAAGCTATCCTTTAACCGGCTCGGATGGTGATGGCTATCGGCTGGCGCAGGCGGTGGGGCATCATATTACCGATTTAAGGGCCGCCCTAGCCCCCTTAAATACCCGGGAAAGCTGGCCTGCCGAAATTAGCGGCTTAAGCTTAAAAAATGTAAATTTAAAGGCCGTTTGGCAAGACAAAATCATCGGCGAGGAGTTTGGCGAAATGCTCTTTACCCATTTTGGGGTATCGGGGCCAATAGTACTTAGCCTATCTAGGGCCATTAGCGCCTTGCCCGAGCAAGGGCAGGGCTGCCAATTATTGATAAATCTAAAGCCGGCTTTAAGCGAGGAGCAACTGGATTTGCGCCTGCAAAGGGATTTAAACAAGGAAATTCGCAAACAGGTAGGCAATGCCTTGGCCGATTTATTGCCGCAGGCATTATGGCCTATTTGCTGGCAGCAGGCGCAGGTAAACCCTCAAAAAAAGGCTAATCAAATTAGCCGTAATGAGCGTAAGCAAATTATCCATACCTTACAAAATCTTAAACTAACGGTAGCAGGCCCCCGCCCTTTAAAAGAGGCGATAGTAACCGCCGGTGGTGTTGATGTTAAGGAGATTATCCCCAAAACTATGGCTTCTAAAAAAATTAGCGGCCTTTATATTTGCGGCGAATTATTAGATATAGATGGCTTTACCGGTGGCTATAATTTGCAGGCAGCTTGGTCCAGCGGCTATATTGCCGGCCAAAGTGCTGCCGATATTTAATCGGCACATAACAGGGTTCTTTTTAGGGGGCTGTCGCAAATAGTTTTACGACAGCCCCTTATTATTATTCAAAATAGGCATTCGAATCCGCCGGTGCTTCTGCTCTGTTTGTATCGGTATACTCCCTTATAACCTGTGTTACCGATATTTTATAGCTTTCAAATAATTTAGTTTTGCCTTCAAGTTGGCTCATGCGATGCTCTGCCATGGTTCGCCAATTGGTCATTGCAGCTTCGCTTTCCCAAATATTCATGGATAATATTTTACGCTCATCAACTAAACTTTGAAATCGCTCCGCCTGGATAAATCCATCAAAGCCGGCAAGCATGGGCTTTAGCATCGCTGCCAATTCTAAATATCTGGCTTTGCCTTCGGCTGTTGGTATTACCTCAAAAAGTACAATATATTTGCTCATTTATTTTTAGCCTCCATTTTAATTAAGAATTCTTTATATATAAGTATAACATATATCCTTCTAAAATTATAGTAAAACTTAACAATATATGCCTGATAATCAATATAGCCGCTTTAAGCTGGCTTTTTTAAATCAAAATTGATTTAGATAGTTTTAACAGATTGCATTTTTCTCATTTTTATGGTAAAATAAATTAACAAGCATACTCATCTTTGCTTTTGCAAATAAGCATAATTTGAGTTTGATTGCTATACATAAAGGAGGTTCTATTATGACAAAACAGATCAAGTTAAAACAGTTTGCTGCATTATTGCTAATTTTACTACTAACTATTACTTTGTTAGCAGGCTGCTCCGATACCGATGATGCCACCGACGATAATGCCGCCGCCACTAATCTTACCGATGCTATCAATACCATAGCAGCAGAAACTAGCAATGGTGCAGATTCGGATTTATATGGGGCTTGGGATAATGATGAATTAATGATCAGCTATTTATTCCGCGAAGATGGCGTGGTGGAAATTAGCAGTTATGAACAAATAACGGAAGCAACTTATAGCCTAGATGCCAATGGCAATATTAGCTTAAATGCGGCAGATGGCATCACAGAAGGTGCACTGATAGACCCCAATCGTATTGAGATGAATGGTATGAGCGGCTTTTTTTATCCGGTGGATTATCCTTGGTATATGCCCCAGGAATTTAGCGTTGAGGGTGCTTGGGATAATGATGCCGAGCAAGTTAGCTTTTTGTTTACCGAAAACGGAGAAGTGCTGCTATCTTCCTATGATGAATATATAACGGGCACATATAGTTATGATCCTGTTTATCGGGAGCTGATTATTTATCATGAGTATGGCGAGTATAGCGGCTTTGTTGATGATGACGAAAATATCCATATGGATGGATTTGAGGATATTTTTTATACTGTAGCATATCCTTGGTATACGCCCGAAGATGATAATGCCAATGCCGGCAGCGGCGGCGGCATAGTTGCAGGTACGGGGATAATTGAACCCTTCATGCAGGAAGTTGTTGATTTTGCCGCTAATCTAGCATTTAATGGCCAAAGCACAAGCGGGGTCTATGAATACGGCTATATGTATCCCCAAGATGCGGCCTTGGATTTTTATAATCGCTCGACAGGTATTGTATCAAGCATTACCGATAGAAGCCAATATGGCATATTAATGGTAGTGGGCATGGATAGCGCCGATTTTAATGATTTTATTAATAATGAAGGTGCAGCTGCACAGGTATTATATGCGGAAATTCTAGCTCATTTTGCCTTATTTGATTTTGTGCAAACGGTGGAGTTAAATATTATTCATAATCAAGCTACCGGTGCAATGGGCACCGACGATTATTATTTTACCAGGGAATGGGCCAATACGGTAGCCGGTGGCAATATTGCTGATTTTGGCTATGATGCGCAAGGCATTGCCGATATTTTTGCGGCAACGGTGCTATTAAACGGGGCAAATTCGGTAGAATTAAATGAGCCGGCCATGTCGGGCAGTGGCACAGAATTAAGCCAAGCGGAGCTTGATGCTTATAATCAGCAATTTTCCTTATTTAATGCCGATCGTTCGGCAACTAATATTGTAACAAACTTTTTCACTTCGTATTATAGTCAACCGTCGGAAATGGATATTAGCAGCTTTGTCTATTATTTACCAGATCCAAATTCAAGCAGCTTTGAATCGGGGCAAGATGATGAATACAACTTACTTAGAGAGCATCATCATTTTTATGCAGATGCTTCATATACTTTAGATGAAGCGCTTGATATGGGGATTAACTTTAGAAGGGTATCGCAATCATTTGTGCAAGAGGTACTTACGGAGTATATGAATGTATCGGTTGATATTTTTGATTCGGCAAATGATGCGCTGTATTTAGAAGAATATGCATCTTATTATAATAATCCAACTGATATGGGATTAGACGGATTTACTGCGGATGGCGGTTATCGCGAGGCAGATGGCACGGTAGTATTATACCATGACTATGCAATATTAACCTTGATATTAATAGATGGCAAGGAATATATTTACTCACATCAACAACCATCATCAAACTAAAAAGAGGGGCTATCGCAATATAAAGTTTTACTCAATTTTTTTCAAAAAATTGCGGGGGTATTGGGGGCAGAGCCCCCAAGGTCTTAAAAAGGTTTTAAGCCAATACCAAAACGCAGCAAGCAAATCCAAATTGACGGATAAAAGCAGCAAGGAAGCAAAATTGGCTTAAAACCGGCGCCTTTTGGCAAAGCCAAAACAGCCCTCAAGCTCAAGCAATAAAAGGGGCTATCGCATAATTTGCGATAGCCCCTTATCTTTATCTTGTAAACTTTAAGACAACCTAAAATCCACCAATACCAACTGAGCATTTACCTGCCGATTAAATTGGTTTACCGTTAAATTATAAATAATATCCAAGTTAATTGCCTGCTTAGACAAAGCCCCTGTCATCAAATCAAACCACACATGCTGGCCATAATGCTCGCTGATTAACTGCTGCAGTTTATCCTTGCCATTAAAACTTATTACCTCGATTGGCTTAAGGCCATTTTTAAAAATCAGCTTCATCACCTGCTTATTTTGGCCAAGCAATATAATTTTTTGCAATTGCAAATTCTTAGCAGCAAAAATAATCTGCGGATTAGCCTTGCCATAAGGCTCCAGCACCTTAATTTGCTTGGCTAAAACTAAATCGGCTTTTTCGGCCGGCAAATAATAGTCGATACGATAAAGCTGCTCTAAATCATCATCGCTGATTAGGCAATCCTGATTAAGCGTTTGGCGCAAAATTGCCAAATTATCCACGCTAATGCTAAAACCGGCCGCCATCGGATGTCCGCCAAAATTCTCGAATAAATGCTTGCATTTGCTTAAAGCCTCATAAATATTATAACCATCTATCGAGCGGCAAGAGCCACGCAGTATCGCCTTTTCGCCGCTAATTACAATGCTGGGACGATAATACAGCTCTTTGATTTTACCGGCAATAATCCCGGCTATACTCTCATGAATATTGGGGCAATGAATTACAATTACCTTTTCCTCACCAATTTGCTGATTTTCAATCTCCAGCAAGGCATTTTTTATGCCCAAATCGGTTAGCTGCTTGCGCTCTTGATTAAGCTGATAAAGCTTTTCGGCCAACTCCTTTGCATCATCCTCATTATCGGCCAAAAATAAATCTACCGCCGATTTTGCCGCATCCAAACGGCCGGAAGCATTAATGCAAGGGCCCAATCTAAAACCGATTTGATAAGCCTCCAAATCACAATCTTCCAAGCTGCACACCTTGCATAAAGCCTGCAAGCCATAGTTATCACTATTATTTACCAAGCTTAAACCCTGGCTTACTATAGCCCGATTATCGGCCAGCAAATCCACCAAATCGCAAATAGTGCCAATGGCTGCAAAAGGCAATATTTGCGGCCAAAAAGCTGCCCAATCGGCGGCAAAATGCTCGTATAAGGCCTGCGCCAAGCGATAACTTAAACCGGCAGCACAGTATTGCTTAAAGGGATAGGGGCAATCCTCTCGCTTGGCATTTACTACCGCCTCGGCCTCCACCAAAATTTGCTGATCTTGGCCATCACGGGGCAAATCATGATGATCAACAATAATTACCTGCATACCCAAAGACCGCGCATATGCCACCTGCTCTAATGAAGATACCCCATTATCACAGGCAATTAGCAAATCAATGCCCTGATCTTTAAGCTTGGCTATCGCCTGATTATTTAGGCCATAACCCTCCTCCTCCCGCATGGGGATATAATATGTGCAGTTGGCATTTAATGATTTGAGTGTTTTGTAGATGATAACAGTAGAGGTAATGCCATCGGCATCATAATCGCCAAAAATAGCAATTTTTTGTTGAGCCGCAATAGCTGCCTCGATAATAATTACCGCCTTGCTCATATCGGCAAATAAAAAGGGCGAGGCTAAGCTTTCGCGG
The DNA here is from genome assembly GCA_964372025.1 of uncultured Peptococcaceae bacterium. Lineage (GTDB taxonomy): Bacteria > Bacillota > Dehalobacteriia > UBA4068 > UBA4068 > CAYJBP01. Next base: position 26,336 of record CAYJPF010000017.1, read on the forward strand.
TGAGCTTGCAAAAAATAATCAACATCGGCCTTTTCTCTAAAACCGCGTACCGCCAAGATATGGGTTAAAATAGGGTTAACCTGCCAGCTTGCGGCTAAATCGTTGATATTAACTGCTGCTTGTTTTAGCATCCATTTAGGCAAATTTCACACTCCTTTTTTACTAAGACCTTGGGGCACCGCCCCAAACCCCGCAAACTTTTAAAAAGTTTGACCAATTGCTTTTTTAAACCATAGGTTGTTTTTTGGTTTTTACCTTTTTATTATGGACTATTAGACCTTTTTTGCGGGAAATATTTTCCAAAATGCTGCCCACCAGGAATAAAGATGAATAAAAGCCGCCGATAATACCCACCGTTAAAGCCAGGATAAAGGCGCGGGTGGTGTCGCCGCCCAAAAATAATAGTGCCAGCAACAAAAATAAGACCGCTAAAACCGTATTTATCGAACGGGTAATAGTTTGATTAAGGCTTAGATTGATAAGCTCTTTAATGCCCATCTTTTCATTATAGCCAATATTTTCGCGGATGCGGTCGAAAACCACAATCGTATTATTAATCGAATAGCCCAATACCGTTAAAATAGCTGCAATAAAGGCACTGTCTACCTCGATACCGGCCATGGCAAAAATACTGATAATTACCAAAACATCATGCACTAGAGCAATAATAGCGGTAATTGCAAAATTAAATTGAAAGCGTAAACTAATATAAGTTAGCATCAAAATGCCGGCAATTAGTATCGCCCATTGGGCATTGCGCAGCAATTCTGCGCCAATAACAGGGCCAATTAATTCCGAACGCTCTACCGTAAGCGGCGCCAGCTCGCCTAGGGCGGCCAACATGGCCTCGCTTTGCTCAATACCCAGCTCTTGGCTGCGGATTAAAAAGCTATTATTATCGCTGGCCTGGATAGATGGGGTTTGCTCTACATATTGATTAACCACCTCGCGCACGGCAACCAGCTCGATTTCCTGATCATAGCTGATTTGCAAAATCGAACCGCCGGTAAAATCAATACCTTGATTAAGGCCGGAAAAAGCGGTGATTAGCAGGCCGGGGATAATAATTGCAGCGGCAATAATATACCAAACTTTTTGCAGGCGCATAAAATCGATTTTAAAAATAAACTGCTTTTTATTCATCCCAAAAAGCGGCTTATGAGCCAAGGGTTTAATATCCGAGGTAAAGCGCAGCATATAGCGGGTAAAGGTGATAGCCGTAAACATGCTGGCAATAATACCTAAAGATAAGGTAAGGGCAAAGCCTTTAATTGTGCCGCTACCAAAATAATAAAGCACGATAGCTGCAATTAAAGTAGTAATATTACTATCCAAAATCGTGGCAAAAGCACGCTTAAAGCCGGATTCGATACTGGCCTTTAGTGATTTACCATGATACATTTCCTCTTTTATGCGCTCAAAAATGATGATATTGGCATCAACCGCCACCCCGATCGACAGAATAAAGCCGGCAATAGAAGTTAGGGTTAAGGTGGCATTTACCAAATTTAAAGCCCAGAGCAAAAGCAATGAATATACAATTAAAGATAGCGCAGCCCAAAGCCCGGGTATGCGATAAACCAATAACATAAAGCCTGCTAAAACAGCTAAACCAATTAAAGAAGCATTAAGGCTTTTGGCTAAGGAATCCTGGCCTAAAGTGGGGCCAACAATATTTTGGGATAATTGAACAATATCAACCGGCAAAGCGCCGCCCCTTAATAAAGATGCTAATTCTGCAGCCTCTTCAAAGGTGGCAAAACCGCCTTCAATCATGGCTTCGCCACCGGTAATTACAGCATTTACCTGCGGTGAGGAGATAATCTCGCCATCTAGGCTAATTAAAATGGCCTGGCCAAGATAGCTGGCGGTGGCATCGGCAAATAATTGCGAGCCTTCGCTATTAAAATCAAGGCTAACGATATGGCTTTGGCTGCCATCATAATTGCTAATAATTTGGGCGGTGGCATCGTCTAAATGGCTGCCGCTTAGGATAACCTCGCCATCGGGGGCTAAAAATTCCAGCTTGGCGGTGCGCCCCAGCAATTCTAAGGCTTGCTCGGGATTATCAACCCCGGCCAATTCGATAATCAGGCGATCGCTGCCTTCGCGCTGCAAAATTGGCTCGCTAACCCCAAATTCGTCAACACGGCGGCGCATCACTTCCATCAACTGATCCATATCCTGATCAGTAATAGTCTGCCCCTCCTCGGGCACAGCCTGCAATACCACCTGCGCGCCACCTTGCAAATCAAGGCCTAGATTAATCCCTTCTTGCAAAGGTGCTAGGGATAGGAATAAAGCGCCAAATATCAAAGCAATAATAATGATAATTTTTAAAGGAGCAAACTTGTTCATAAATACCTCACAGAAATTTTACTCGATTTTTTATAAAAATCGTGGGGCTTAGCCCCAAAAACAACGCCTTTTGGCTGCACCAAAAGGCGTTGTTGTTAAGACCTTGGGGGCGCTGCCCCCAAGCCCCCGTAATTTTTTAGTAAAAAATTAATTAAAACTTTTTACTCTTCTTCTTCATCGTCTTTGGTTAATACTTTGGCCATATCTACTACTATATCGTTTTCGGCCAGCTTAATTACCCTTACACCATGGGCATAACGACCCTGCTCGGAAATGCCATCTACCTCTACCCGGATAATGATGCCATCGCGCGAGATAATCATCATCTCGTCACCGGGGCGTACTACCTCGATAGCCACCAATTGGCCGGTTTTATCATTGCAACGCAATGCATATACACCTTTGCCGCCACGATGGGTAGTGCGGAAATCGATTAAAGGTGTGCGCTTGCCATAACCTCGCTCGGATAATACTAGTAGCTCGCCGTTTTCCTGCACGCTATCCATGCTTACCACATGATCCTTATAAGCCAAGGTTATGCCACGTACTCCGCGGGTAGCCCTACCCATTGGGCGCACATCCAACTCCGAGAAGCGAATTGCGGCACCCAAAGCGGTGGAAAGAATAATTTCCTCCTCGCCATTGGTACGCTTAACCCCGATTAAATCGTCGCCGTCGTCTAGGTTGATGGCGATTAAGCCATCTTTGCGGCTGCTATCATATTCGCTTAAAAGGCTCTTTTTAACTACACCATTACGGGTAGCCATGAATAAATATTCATCCTCTTTATATTCTTTAACCGGGATAACAGCGGTAATTACATCCTCGCCGGTTAAAGATAGCAAATTAACAATAGCCGTGCCCTTAGCCTGACGCCCGGCCTCGGGGATTTCATGCACTTTTAGGCGATAAACGCGACCTTTTTTGGTAAATACCAGCAGATAATGATGGGTTGTGCTGATAAATAGCTGCTCCACATAATCCTCTTGCTTGGTGGTCATGGCTGTTACGCCACGGCCGCCCCGCTTTTGCTGCTTATAGGTATTTACATTTAAGCGCTTGATATAACCGCCTTTGGAAATGGTGATAACCATATCTTCTTCGGCAATTAAATCTTCGGTGCTTAAATCGCTATCATCACGGGTGATAATAGTGCGGCGCTCATCATTGTATTTTTGCTGCATAGCGCCTAATTCATCTTTGATAATATACATAACTAATTTTTCATTGGCCAATACTTCGGTTAAATAAGCGATGGTTTTTAATAATTCCTTATATTCATCCTCTAACTTTTCCCGCTCCATGCCTTGTAATGCTCTTAAACGCATTTCCAAAATGGCTTGAGCCTGAATTTCGGATAAACCAAAACGCTCCATCAACTTTTCTTTAGCATTATTATGGGATGCCCTAATTGTGGCAATTACTTCGTCGATAAAATCGAGCGCTATTTTTAAACCTTCAACAATATGGGCTCTGGCTTGGGCTTTAGCTAATTCAAAACGGCTGCGGCGCACAATAACATCTTGCTGATGAGCAATATAATGCTCGAGCATTTCCTTAATATTTAGCACCTTGGGCACGCCGTTTACCAAAGCCAGCATAATTATACCAAAGCTGCTTTGCAATTGGGTATGCTTATATAATTGATTGAGAATTACCGAGGCATTAGCATCTTTTTTAACCTCGATAACTACCCTTAAACCTTCTTTATCGGTTTCGTCCCTTAAATCGGTAATGCCTTCTACCTTGCGTTCATGCACAAGATCGGCAATTTTTTGAATTAATTGCGCTTTATTTACCTGATAGGGCAATTCGGTAATCAAAACCCTTTGCTTACCATTATTCATTTGCTCGATAACAGCCTTAGCCCGCAAACGTACTACGCCGCGGCCGGTACGATAGGCCGATTTAATGCCATCAGTGCCTAAGATGATGCCGGCGGTGGGAAAATCGGGCCCTTGAACATGCTCCATCAAATCATCTACCGTAGCAGCAGGGTTATCGATTAAGCACATGGTAGCATTAACAATTTCCGTTAAATTATGGGGCGGAATATTGGTAGCCATACCAACAGCAATACCCGATGAACCGTTTACCAGCAAATTAGGCAAACGTGCCGGCAATACGGTGGGCTCTTTTTCCAGGCCATCATAGTTATCGGCAAAATCGACGGTATCTTTATTGATATCGGTCATCAAGTCCATGGCATAATGACGCAAGCGAGCTTCGGTATAACGCATGGCCGCCGCATCATGGCCATCGATAGAACCAAAGTTACCCTGGCCATCTACCAGCATATAGCGCATCGAAAATGTTTGCGCCATCCTTACTAAAGTATCATAAATCGAAGAATCGCCATGGGGGTGATATTTACCCATACAATCACCGACGATACGAGCCGACTTTTTATGCGGCTTTTCGGCGGTAATGCCCTGCTCGAACATCGACCATAGCACACGACGATGTACCGGCTTTAAGCCATCACGCACATCGGGCAAAGCTCGGCCAACGATAACGCTCATCGAATAATCGATATAGGATTCGCGCATTTCCTCGGTTAGATTACGACTTAAAATTTTACCACTGAATAAATCCAAGTTTTACCCCTCCTAAACATCCAAATTTTTAACATAAGTGGCATTGGCTTGGATAAATTCCCGCCTGGGTTCAACCTTATCGCCCATTAAAACGGTAAATATTTCTTCAGCCGAAACGGCATCACCCAAAGATACCTGCAACATAGTTCTGTTTTCGGGATTCATGGTAGTATCCCATAATTGCTCGGGGTTCATCTCGCCCAAGCCTTTATAGCGGTTGATATCGTAGCTATCGCGGTTTTTCTCGCTAAAAAAGCGATCCAACTCTTTATCATCATAAAGGTATTGCATTTCCTTACCGCGCTTGGCCTTTACCCGATAAAGAGGTGGCTGGGCAATATAAACATAGCCGGCTTCGATTAAAGGGCGCATATAGCGGAAGAAAAAGGTTAGCAACAAGGTACGAATATGGGCTCCGTCCACATCGGCATCGGTCATGATAACCAGCTTATGATAGCGAGCCTTATCGATATCAAAATCCTCGCCTACCCCGGTGCCCATGGCGGTAATCATCGAGCGAATTTCCTCATTGGAGAGGATTTTATCAAGACGCGCTTTTTCCACATTCAAAATTTTACCACGCAAAGGCAAAATGGCCTGGGTGCGACGATCGCGGCCATCCATGGCACTGCCGCCGGCGCTATTACCCTCTACCAGGAACAATTCCGATAGATGGGGATCTTTCATCGAGCAATCGGCTAATTTACCGGGCAAGCCGGTGCGCTCTAAAACGCCTTTGCGGCGGGTTAATTCGCGTGCCTTGCGGGCGGCTTCCCTGGCGCGGGAGGCTTGTACTGTTTTTTCGATAATGCGTTTGGCATGGGAGGGATTTTCTTCTAAAAAGGTACCTACCCCTTCGCCTACCAGGCTATCTACAATGCCCCTAACCTCGGAGTTACCCAATTTGGTTTTGGTTTGGCCTTCAAATTGCGGTTCTTCTACTTTAACGCTGATTACAGCGGTTAGGCCTTCGCGGATATCCTCGCCCGATAGATTGGGCTGATTATCTTTAAGAATATGTAAGCGGCGGGCATAATCATTAACTACCCTGGTTAAAGCTGTTTTAAAGCCGGCCTCATGGGTACCGCCTTCATGGTTATGGATATTATTGGTATACGAAAAAATATTTTCGGCATAGCCGTCATTGTATTGCAAAGCGATATCGGCGGTTACCCGATCTTTTTCGCCACTAAAGCTAATAGACGGATGGACTACATCTTTATTTTTATTGAGGAAGTGGACAAAGTCTTTGATGCCGCCATCATAGTGGAATAATTTTTCGTATTCGCTGCGTTTATCGGTTAGGGTAATCGAGATATTTTTATTTAAAAAGGCCAATTCCCTTAAGCGACTTTTAAGGGTATCGGTAGAATAAATTAAAACCTCAAAAATTTGCGGATCGGGTTTAAAAGAGATGGTTGTGCCATGCTGGTTGGAGTTACCAACCTGTTTAACTTCGTATTGGGGGATACCGCGGCGATATTCTTGTTCATAGATATAGCCATCGCGTTCTACCCTTACTTTAAGCCATTCGGAAAGCGCATTAACTACGCTCATACCAACGCCGTGCAAACCGCCGGAAACCTTATAGCCACCGCCGCCGAATTTACCGCCGGCATGGAGCATGGTAAGAGCGGCTTCTAAAGCGCTTTTGCCGGTTTTGGGGTGAATATCTACCGGGATACCGCGGCCATTATCTTTAACCGTGATGCTATTATCCTCGTGCACGGTTACCAAGATGGTATCGCAATGGCCTGCTAAAGCCTCGTCGATACTATTATCGACAATTTCGTATACCAGGTGATGCAAACCACGGACATCCTGGTTACCGATATACATACCAGGGCGGCGGCGCACGCCTTCCAAACCCTCTAAAATTTGGATTTGATCGGCGGCATAGCCATTTGTTTTTACTTGCTCGTCCAAAATTGTTTCACTCCTTTATTGCTAAAAAAATATTCTACTGGACATAAAAAAAGAGCTGTACTCACCCATTTATTATACCACAAAATATTGATAAAGACAAGTAATAATTTGTCTTTTCTTCTATTATATTGTAATTTTTGATTTAAAATATATCTTGTGCTTATTTTGGGTTAGCCGGCAGGATATTTCATTTAAAAGATTTAATATAAAAGAGAGGTGAGATATGAGTAAAATCAAAGCTATTTTAAATAATGATGATCCTTTTAATTTTTATTGTGATATTAAGGTTAGCGATGCCACTGTTACTATTGGCGATTTTTTTGCGGCACTTAATGAATTTGGGTTTAAGCATTTGGCGGAGTGTAAGGGATGCGATGGATGTTGTCATGAGAGGGCGCCGCTTACTTATTGGGATATAGAGGCTTTGGGCGAGTTAATTGAGCCATCTGGGCAGCCTATTTTTGATATATGCAGCCAATTTGCTACTATTCATATTGATGCTGATAATATTGTGGATATAATATTGTATCGACCGGATGATGATGCTTGTAATTTTTTGAATACGGAGCAAAAGTTTTGTACGATTTGGCAGAGGCGGCCATTGGTGTGTCAGAGTTATTTTTGCCTACCTCAGAGTGCGCTTTTGCAGGATTTGCGTTCGGCGATTATTAATTTGGGCGAAAATGAATTGATTCGTTTACTTTTATTGGAAGATAATGAATTTAATAGTGATGGTCGTTTAAAGATTGAGGATTACCAAGCGCATCCGGCGCTTATGAATGCTGATATCAACAATATTTTGATTAAGGATATTGTTGATGAAGATTTATGGTCAATATTACAGAAATAACGATAAAAAAGTAAAAGGTTTCTTTGGTTCTTTCTTTCCTCAAAAGAAAGAACGATCTTGATCTTGATCTTGACCTTGACCTTAATCTTTCAAGCTAAAAAAAACAGATTAAAACGGATGCGACAAATTAAAGCTAATAGCAAGTTTAAAAAAGCAGCAACAAACTTGAAAGATTTTAAATCGATATTTTTATTTGCGCAGCAAATAAAAATTGAGCTGCCCGGCAGCCGCTGATATTGCTCTTCTTAAGCCTAATATATTATTGATAGTTTGGTTTGCGTAGAGCACTTCATTTTTATTTGCGCAGCAAATAAAAATAGCAGCTATCTTTCAATTTTTGTCAATTCTATCTTCATAGCCGCTTTTGTTAAACCTTTTTTTGCTTATATTCATTAGTGTTGTTTTTTGGAATTGAAAGATTTAAGATCAAAAGATTTAAGATCAAAAGATTTAAGATCAAAAGATTTAAGATCAAAAGATTAAGACCATTCTTTTTTTTGTAAAAACCTGCTAAGAAAAATCAATAGCAAACCCAAAAAAAAGTTAA
>CAYJPF010000018.1:0-34313 GCA_964372025.1 uncultured Peptococcaceae bacterium
AGTTTTGCTTTGCCCGAAAGCCTGCTATTCCTATCCTCGCCAACTTAACACTCCTTAAATATTACGGCCTTTATTTTTAATTTCCCAGACGGGGCAAAAACCGCCCCACCTGGAAAATTAAAAATACCGCTCCAACTACTTTTGCTAGTTTAATAAGTTGTTCTATTCGCTAGCTGCTTTTGATATCTTGTCTTATCTTCGATTGTTATTCTTTTAGGGTACTCAAGCTCAGCTTATAATTCCGGTTTTGCTTTGCCCGAAAGCCTGCTATTCCTATCCTCGCCAACTTAACATTCCTCAAACATTACATCCTTTATTTTGCATTTCCCAAACGGCCAAAAACCGCCCACCTGGAAAATACAAAATACCGCTCCAACTACATTTGCTAGTCTAGCAGGTTTTTCTACTCGCTAGCTACTTTTGATATCTTGACTTTTCTTCGATTATTATTCTTTTAGGGTATTCAAGGCTTGCTATGCACCCATTTTGTAGGGGAGGGCTTCCATGCCCTCCCGCTTCGCTCATTAGCCTTTTAGGGTGCTCAAACTTATCTTGCATCCCACATGCATCTCATATTGTTTTGCCCCATCTTACACCAATATCACTAAGTTCAAAAATGTCGCCCCTCCGTCATCCTGAGCTTCAGCGAAGGATCTTGCCCTTACGCTTACTTGCTGCAAAAAGATTCTTCGCCCCGCCTATAAAAACCCTATAACCTATAATTAGGCGCCTCTTTAGTTATCTGTACATCATGGGGATGGCTTTCCTTAAGCCCGGCGGCGGTTATTCTTACAAAACGTCCCTCTTTTTTCAAGGTTTCTATATCCGCTGTGCCGCAATAGCCCATGCCCGAACGTAATCCGCCCATTAGCTGATATACCGTTTCGGCCAAAGAACCCTTAAATGGCACGCGGCCTTCAATCCCCTCAGGTACCAGTTTATCCGCATCATTGCCCTTTTTAGTCTCCTGGAAATATCGGTCGGATGAACCATCCTTCATCGCCGAAATACTGCCCATGCCCCGATATACCTTAAAACTACGCCCCTGGTAAATCTCGATATCGCCGGGGCTCTCCTCTGTGCCGGCCAGCAAACTGCCTACCATCACACTATCCGCACCGGCCGCAATTGCCTTCACTATATCGCCGGAATACTTAATCCCGCCATCACCAATAACCGGCACATTATGTACAGCAGCAGCCTCCGCCGCATCATAAATTGCCGAAACCTGGGGCACGCCTATACCGGCAATTACCCTGGTTGTGCAAATGCTGCCCGGGCCAACTCCCACCTTAATGCCATCTGCCCCGGCCTCGATTAAAGCCTTGGCCGCCAGGCCGGTTGCTATATTACCACCCACAATATCCGTATCGGGAAATGTGTTTTTAAGCTTATCTACCATCTTTAATACATTAATATGATGACCATGCGCCGTATCCACCACCAAGGCATCCACCCCGGCATTAATTAAAGCCTGCGCCCGCTCAATAGTGTTTTCGGCAATGCCCACCGCCGCCGCCACCATTAAACGACCACGAGCATCTTTGGCCGCAAATGGATATTTAAGATTCTTTTGAATATCCTTAATCGTTACCAAACCACGCAAATTACCATCTTTATCTACCAGCGGCAACTTTTCTACCTTATGCTTTTTAAGAATTTCCTGCGCCTGAATTAAATCCGTACCCTCGGGCGCGGTAATTAAATTGTCTTTGGTCATCGCCTCGCCAATCGAACGGCTATAATCATCCTCAAAACGCAAATCACGATTGGTTAAAATGCCCACCAAACGGCCATCTACCGTGATTGGTACCCCGGAAATACGGTATTGCTCCATTATTTTTAAAGCCTCGTAAATGCTATGCTCGGGGCTTAAAAAAATAGGATTGATAATAACACCATTTTCCGAACGCTTAACCTTGTCCACCTCAAAGGCCTGCTCTTCAATGCTCATATTCTTATGAATTACACCCAGGCCGCCCTCGCGCGCCATGGCAATTGCCATCCTTGCGGTAGTAACAGTATCCATACCGGCCGAAACCAGCGGAATATTCAACTTGATATTACGACTAAAACGGCTGCTTAAATGCACATCCTTAGGCAAAATCGCCGATTGCCCCGGGATTAGCAAAACATCATCAAAAGTTAAACCCTGCGCCTGAAACTTAAGATTATCCTCGGTTGCAAATGAGTAGTAGCGATCAGTCATATCAAATCCTCCTAAAATATTATAGTAGTTTATTATATTATAACATGCCTTGCAGTTAGGGGCAATCTTTATTTGCGATATTAAACCTTTAGCCACCAACCATAATAATAACAATATCGGAATTATTCGACAATTTAATCAAAATTATTGACATTTTAGTCAAAATAGGTTATACTATATGTACATGTTGCACTGTTAAGCACATCTGCCCATATTGGCAAGTTAAAGGGGGCACTTGCTTATGAAATTCGACAAAAACCAGGTAGTTATTTTACTGGTTGTTGCCGGGCTATTCTTTGGCGTTGGCTATCGTTATGCATTTTTAGCAAGTAATGATTTGGCCGCCGAGCAAATTTTGGCCGATTTGGAAAATCAAATGGAAATTATGGAGCAGCTTACCGATGCGGCAATTTCGGCGCAGGCAGCTACCCCACATTATCCCAGCAGCCAAACCATGCCGCCTGCCCAGTTGGAGGAGGTTGTTTTATATGTCCATATCAAAGGCGCAGTTGAAGAGGAGGGGCTTTATGAGCTGCCTGCCGATAGCCGCCTAGGCGATGCCCTGGATTTGGCCGTTTTAAGCGATGATGCTAATTTGGATATCATTAACCTGGCCTTGCCTTTAATTGATGGCATGGAAATCATTATCCCCTTTAGGGAAGAAAGCACCGATTGGCAGCAATTATACGAGGAAAATTCGGCCGAGATTAATGCAGCTATCGCCCAAAATCCGTCGACTAATACGGCGGTTGCCGGCATTAGCGATGATATCGATGCCGCCGCCTTAAATGCTAGCGGCTTAAATGCAAGCGGCCTAATCAATATTAATAGCGCCGATAATGCCACCTTGCAAAGCCTGCCCGGCATTGGCGAGGTAAAAGCGCAAGCCATTATTGATTATCGCAATCAAAATGGGCCATTTACGGCGCTTGATCAATTGCTAAATGTTAGCGGTATCGGTGATGCCACTTTTGGCAATATTAAGCCTTTGATTAGTATAAACTGATGCCATCCTTGTTTAAAAAGTTGTACTTAAAATCGGGCTTTTACGGGCGCAATGCCTTGCTGATTATTTTGCTGTATATTTTAGGGGCAATTAGCGCCTATTATTTAGCAATTGATATCAAATATCTGCTGTATGCAGGCTTTTTAACTATGGCTGTTAGCTTGTTTTTTATATTGCGCCGCCAATTTTATGGCTGGTTTAGTTTAGCTGCCGCCAGCCTAATTATAGGCATGCTTAGCATTAGCTTAAGCCTTGGCAACCAGGCTGCTTTTCCATTACAGGATGGGCAAAAAGTGCAGCTAAGCGGCCAAGTTATTGCCGAAATGCGCCCCATAACCGCCGATGATAGCCATATTTTGCTTGACGTAAACTCGCTTAATGGCTATCCCTGGCAAGGGCAACTTTATCTTTATTATCCGCCGGGCAGCTATATTGCGCCCGGTACTTTTATTGAGGCCGAGGGTGAAGTTTTTAGCATGAGCGGCCACAATAACCCCCATAGCTTCGATTATAGCGATTACCTGCTTAAGCAGGGCATTATTGCTGCAATTAGCTGCTATGAACCCGGTTTTATCAGGCCTATGGCCGCAACCGACCAAGCCCCACAAAATACGCTTAGCCGCTTATTGGCTGCCTTTGACCAGGTAGCAGGGGAAAATGCGCCCCTATTGCGCGGAGTATTTTTTGGCGATAAAAGCGAGCTGGATTATGCCCTGCATAGCAATTTGTCTTTAGCAGGCGTTTTGCATGCTTTTGCGGTTTCCGGCCTGCATGTGGGTTTTATTGTGGCGGCGGCTTTATTTGTTGTAGGAAAAAGCCGACCTAAACGTTGGTGGCGTTTAGGCTTAAGTATGGCCTTTTTGCTATTTTATCTAAGCCTAACCGGCCTAAGCGCTTCTATTTTAAGGGCAACTATTATGGCCATTTTGATGCTTAGCGCCCAGGCCTTAGAGCAAAAAAGCGATAATTATACCAATATGGCCATTGCCGCCCTAATTTGCCTGCTTTATCGGCCACTTTGGATTTTTGATGCCGGCTTTCAGCTATCATTTTGTGCGGTTGGGGGTATATTTTATCTTTATCCCCATTTAAAATGGCTGCTAAGTGGTGAAAAAGAATCGCTTTTTAGCAAAATTTTTGCCCTAACTATTACTGCCGCTATCGCTACCATGCCCTTAATTGCCTACTATTTTTATCATATTTCCTGGGTGGCGCTTTTGATTTCGCCAATTTTTGTATTGGGCGTGGCCATTGTGGTAACTTTTTGCTTTTTAGCCGCCCTTGGCGCAATATTTTCGCTCGATTTAGCCACCATCCCCCTATATATTGCCGATTTGGTGATGACGGCTATGGCAAATTTAGCAGTTTGGAGCGCCAATTTGCCTTTTACCTATCAAATTAGCGGCCAAATCAGCCCTTGGCTGATTATTTTATGTTATCTGCTTATTTTAGCTTTGCCGCTTGGCAGGCAGCTAAAAAAGCCCAAATTGGCTTTTGGCGGCGGCTTGCTGATTATCTGCTTAATTTTGTCCATTATCCCCGGCTATTTACAGCATAATTCTAATTTAAAAATTACCTATCTTGATGTTGGCCAGGGCGATGCCACCTTAATCATCACCCCTAATCAGCAAAAAATCTTACTCGACGGCGGCGGAAACGCCAGCTCTCCGGGTAGCATTGGTCAATATACTTTATTGCCTTATTTAAAATCGCAGGGCATAGATCATTTGGATATGATTATTAGCACCCATCCCGATTTTGATCATATTGATGGCTTAATAAGTGTAGCTAAATATGTAGATGTTGATACGCTTTTGTATGCGGCAACTTTTAATGATATCCCTTTGCAGCAGGATTTATTGAACACAGCTAGCCAAAACGGAATTAAGCTGCAGGCAATAAGTAGCGGTGACTATTTGCAAATAGAAGAAAGTATTGGCATCGAGGTGCTAAACCCCAGCTCTAACCTGGTGCTTAGCGATAATAATGCGGCTTCGATTGCCATTTTGCTTAGTTATGGCCAAATTGATTATTTATTTACCGGCGATGCCGATTTTGAGCATTTAAGCGCTATCCCCCGTGCCGAGATTGTAAAGTTGCCGCATCATGGCAGTGGCGGCGCTTATGATGAGCAGGCTTATCGGCAATTGGCGGCCGAAGTGGTAATAATTAGCTGCGGCAAGGATAATAGCTATGGTCATCCCGGCCAAAATGTGTTAGAATATTGGCAGGGGCTGGCGCAAATTTACCGCACCGACACCGACGGCGCAATTAGCATCGAAAGCGATGGCGCCGATTTTTGGGTTAGCACTTATTTAGACGATAATGATTAGGCCTGCTAAAACAGGCTATCTTCAAAAGGAGCCTATATGAAACGATTTTATGATAGCCTAAAAAATAATTTATTCTGCCCATTTTATTTATTTTATGGCGAGGAGCAATTTTTGATTGATGAGGCGCTGGCCGCCATCAAAAAAAAGTTTTCGCCGGCCGAGCAAAATTGGGATATCGAAATTGCCGATGGCGAGCTTATCAGCTTAGGCGCAGCTATCGATATGGCTAATCAAAGCTCGTTTTTTAGCGGCCGCCGTTTGCTGATTATAAAAAATATTAATTGGTTTAGCAAAGATAATAAAAAAGCCGATGATAGCGCCCTGCTAACGGCCTATTTGCAAAACCCCAATCCCGATATGATTATGATTGCCACCCTAAACGGCAATATAGATAAAAGGCGTAAAATATATTCCACTATTGAGGACAAAGGGCGACTAATTGCCTGCCCGGCCTTAAAGGCGGCCGAAAAGGAAGCTTGGCTTAAAGATTATCTGCTTAAGCAGGGCATTAAGGTAGAGCCTGCGGTTTTGAATTATATTAGCCTAAATTGCCAAAATTTAAGCCAAATGGTGATGGAGGCTGCTAAGCTTGGGCTATATATGGGGCAAAAAGATAAAATTAGCTTGCAAGATGCCAAACAAATTGTTAGCCAAAATAGCATGTTTAGCATTTTTGAGCTAACCGATGCCTTGGCCACTAAAAATGCGCAGGCGGCAATTGCCTGTTATCAGCAGCTATTGCATAGAGGCGAGGCCGAGCAGCAAATTTTGGCATTATTATCCACCCAATTCCAGAATATGTTGGCGGTGGCCGATATGTTGCGTAATGGTTATCGGGCCAATCAAATTGCCAAAACTTTGGCTATTCACCCATTTGTGGCCGAAAAATGTGGCCGACAATGCCGTAATTTTAGTTTAAGGCAGATGATTAAAGCCTTGGAAATATTTTTGGCGGCCGATATTGCCCAAAAAAGCGGCGAAGGCGAGATGAAAGATTTGCTGGAAAATGCGATTTTGCGTATTTGTGCTTTTTAAAGCAAATTCACTCATAACTGCGCCCAAACTACATATAATATAAGGTCAAAACTTTTTAGAGGTGACCTTATGCGCTATATCGAAGAAGAAAAAAGCATTTTAAAGCCTATATTACGTTATATGTTTATAATTATCTTATCGATTTTAGGTGGGGTATTTGGCAATTATTTAATGACAAATACGCCGCTTAATAATGCTGTTCCCGAGCCCACTCCTAATCTTGATTTAGCGCCTTTAGAGGCGGCAAAAAGCAATAATTTAATTAGCAATATAGCCGATACAGTGGGGCAAAGCGTGGTTTATATTAGTAATATCGGCCAAAATAATAGTTATTATCTGGATAATCTGGATTTAATTCAGGGCAGCGGTTCGGGCATAATATTTTCGGCCGAGGGGCATATTTTAACCAATAATCATGTAATTGATCAAGCGCATAAAATTTTTGTGCATCTGGCCGATGGCCGTCAATTCGAGGCTACCCTATTGGGTAGCGACCCCCGCAGCGACTTAGCTTTGCTTAAAATCGAAGCCGATAATTTGGCGGTAGCAAACCTGGGAGATTCCGAGCAAGTTGCAGTTGGCGAATTGGCCATAGCTATTGGCAATCCCGGCGGCGAGCGTTATGCTCGCTCTTTAACGGCCGGTGTAATTAGCGGCTTAAACCGCATTGTAGAAACTAATGAGGGCAATCAATTTAAACTAATTCAAACCGATGCGGCTATTAATCCCGGCAATTCCGGTGGCCCTTTAGTAAATGCTAATGGCCAGGTAATCGGCATCAATACCATCAAAATTGCCAATGCCGAGTTCGAGGGCATGGGCTTTGCCATCCCTATTAATACAGCCCGCAAGGTAATAGATGATTTATTAAATTATGGGCAAGTTATTCGCCCGGCTTTGCAGGTAATTATTTGGGGCGAATTATCGCCGGAATTGGCAGCCTATAATAATTTGGATATTGACTATGGGGTGGTGATTATCCCCCAGGAGCAAGGCGTGTCCGAAAAAGCCGGTCTTAAGCAGTATGACATCATTACTGCTATTGATGATATTAAGGTGGCAGGTGCTGCCGAATTGCAGGAAATTATTTTTGAGCAGCAAGTTGGCGATACGGTAAAGGTTACGGTTATCCGTGGCGATCAAGTGCTTAATTTTGATGTGGAGCTAGCCCAATTAGATTAAATATCCTAATTATTTTGCCTAAAATATCATGACAAATTAAGCCAAATTTTAGTACTCGTTTAAAACCAATCTAATACATCCTGATAAATCTATTTTTTGCCAAGCACAAATTAGTTTTTGACGCATAATCTGTATTGAAAATAGAAGGGGGGTGGCTTAGTTGGCTTTGTTTAATAATTCGCATAATACGCCACCGATGGGCGGATTAAATAATTTATCTTCGGGGATAATGCGCACTATTGGTGGCATTGGCGGTAATGGTGGAGCTAATATTTTGGGCAGTTTGGGCAGTTTAGGCGGCCTGGGTAATTTAGGCAATTTGGCCGGTTTAGCCAATTTAGGCGGCTTGGGTGGCCAGGGCGGCAATGGTCTTGGCAGTTTAGCATCATTATTAGGTGGCGGAGGATTGGGTAATTTAGCAGGGATGCTAACCAATAATTCGGCCAATAATGCTAGTAGTGGCGCGGATTTAAGTTCTTTATTAAAAATGGCCGGCAATTTTAATCAAAGCCAGGCTGCAGCCAGCCCCGATCTTAGCAATATACTGGGCGTATTACAAAATAGCAATATTGATATTGGTGCTATAATCAATAATTTGCAGCCTAAAACCGAGCCTGCCGCAAATTTTAGCGCCACTAATAATAGCGATTTTAGCGAGCAAGACTCGGCAGGTAAGCAAAGCGAAGCTAATCATAATAGCAGCTCTAAGCAGGAATATCAGGATAATGACAGTAAGCAAAGCCGCCCTGATAATAGTGCTGCTAATCAAGCGGATATCAGCCAAATTTTGCAAATGCTGGGAGGTTTTGTCAATAATGCCGGGCAAAATAAGCGCCCTAATCCGCAAGCACGGCCAAATTTTGAAAGCCATAGCAATGCCAAGCAACAAAAGCAAGCCGCAGCGCCCAGCCCGCCTCCGGCCTTTGATAATTGCGATAATCTATGCTTTAATTGTCAGGCAAATTGCCCTCGAGCCGGTTTGAAATTACCTACTTTTTACGACGTGCAAAATTTAGCTGCTAATTGGCAGGTTTATTGAAGGGAGCTATTGATGGAAAATAAAATTGAATTACCAGCAATTCAAAATGCCGATGATTTGCAACAGCTTTTAGTTCAATACGGGGGATTACTTTCGCCGCAGAATCAGGCATTGATTAAGGAGATTTTGGGCGAATTAGAGGGGGAGCAGGTGGGATTAGAGCAATTATTGATTAAGGTACAAAACCGAGCGCAGGCAGAAAATGCCAGTTATCAGCAGCAAACAGCAAGTTACCAACCTGAGGTTGAGGCTAAAGAGCCTCGGCAACAAATGAATGAAGCAGCTATCACCAATTATCGGCGTTTTGCCCCCAAATAAAAAAAGAGAGGCTGTAGCAAATATAAAGTTTTACTCAATTTTTTACAAAAAATTGCGGGGGGTATTGGGGGCAGAGCCCCCAAGGTCTTAAAAAGGTAAAACTAAGCAGGCAAAGCCAAAACAGCCCTCAAAATCAAGCAAAAAACCAACAAGCATCATGGATAAAAAGAAGGGGGCTGTCGCAAAATTTTACTTGCGACAGCCCCTTTTTAAACTATATGGTATATGCTACTAAAAGCGATTAAGCTAAATTAATCTTCATGCTTAACCAATAAAGCTTTAGCGCCATTGCCAAGCTGCAAGGCATTGGCTTCATCGGTATCTAAATGAACATCGCAGGCAAATTCGGGATGCACGCGTGCCAAAATATTAAATAATGCACCCGATTTAGCACCTTTAAAATAAAGATCTACCAAATCCTTATCTTTAATGCCTAATTTTTCGCCATCAGAAGTGTGTAAGTGAATATGGGGATTGGCCACAATAACCCCTTTTTCTAAAATAACATAACCCTTAGGGCCAACCAAAACGCAGCCGGGGCTGCCATCTAAATCGCCGGAATTACGTAAAGGAGCATTAATGCCCAATTTGCGGGCATCGGTTTGGGCTACTTCTACCTGGGTTTCGGGACGAGCCGGGCCTAAAACACGCATCTTTTCCAAAACGCCTTTGGGGCCTACCACATTAACCACCTGATCACATGCATATTGGCCGGGCTGACTTAAATCCTTCATATTGGTAAGGCTAGCTCCCTCGCCAAATAAGGCCTCCACATCCTTTTGACATAAATGCAAATGACGATTAGAAATCCCCACCGGCACTACAAAAATATTGCTTTCGTCTTGCAAATTAACCTTGTTGATATCAATTGCGCTCATATTTACCCTCCTTATATTAACCAATTGCGGTTACTTATCTATATTATAATACATAAACCTGTTTGTTGGCAAGTAATAAAAAGTTTCAAATAATTTGCTCATTAGCCTAAAAGGCTCGATACCTGCTAAACACAGATATCAAGCCCGGTAATAATAGCGCTTATTTGAATATCTTATTAAAAAAACCTTTTTTTTCATCATCGGCAGGGCTAATATTACCCAATTGACGGAATAATTCTTTTTGCTCGGAACTTAAGCGGGTAGGGGTAACTACCTTTACTTTTACATGCTGATCGCCGCGCCCATAGCCGTTGATACGGGGGAAACCACGACCCCTTAATCTAAATGTAGCCCCGGTTTGAGTGCCCTCGGGGATGGTTAGTTTTACCTTACCCTCTAGGGTGGGCACTTCTACCTCGGCGCCTAAGGCCGCCTCCACAAAGGATAAATTAAATTCGCATAATACATGATTATCATGACGCTGGAAAATCTTATGCGGCTTTAAATTTACATATATATATAAATCGCCGGGAGGGCCGCCGTTTAAACCGCCCTCGCCTTCGCCGGTCATCCTTAGGCGGCTGCCATTATCTACACCTACCGGCACCTTAACATTTAACTTGCGCTCTTTGCGCTTGCGGCCGGTGCCTTGGCATACCGGGCAGGGATCGCTAATTGTGTAGCCATTACCATTACAGGTGGGGCAGGCCCGCACCGTTTGGAATTGACCAAAGGCTGTGTTTTGGGTGGTTTTTACCTTACCATTACCGCCGCAATGCGAGCAGCGATTACGCTTAGTGCCAGGCTTTGCACCACTACCACCACAATTTGTGCAGTTTTCTAGGCGGTTTACGGTAATTTCTTTATCAACGCCTAAAACGGCTTCTTCATAAGTAACCGTGATATCATGGCGCATATCATTGCCCTGACGCGGCGCCGATGGATCGCTTGGTTGCGCACCAAAACCACCGCCGAAAAAGTTCTCGAAAATATCGCTCATCGAACCAAATCCGCCGAAACCTTGGCCGCCATAACCGCCTGCGCCGCCCATGCCCGGATCATTATGACCAAATTGATCATAACGCGCCCGGTTATTATCATCGGATAAAACCTCGAAAGCCTCGTTAACCTCTTTAAAATTATCCTCGGCCGTTTTGCTATCGGGATTTAAATCGGGATGATATTTTTTGGCCAGCTTTTTATAAGCCTTTTTTATCTCGTCGGTAGTGGCGCCTTTGCTTACGCCTAATACCTCATAATAATCTCTTTTATCTGCCATAGTAAATCCTTTTTTTGTTTTTTATTGCCGCCATGGGCAAACATTTCGTTTGCCCTGCTGCAAAGCCATAGCCCTGCTTGCTTGCGGCATAGCTGCTGCCGCCAACCCGGGCGGGGGGCGGGCTTTGAAGCTTCGCTTCAAAGCTAAGCCGCTTTGCGGCTTAGCCCAAGTAAATTTCATTTACTTGGGCCCGCCCTTAAGCTAACCTTGGCGTAATAGCCTATTTAAAATAACTACTTCTTCTCGTCCTCATCAACCACATCAAAGTCGGCATCAAAAACATTTTCCTCGGCACTGGCTGCGCCATCGGCATGGAAATGATCGCCGCCTTCGGCTTGCTGCTGCTGCTGAGCTGCGGCTTCGCCATAAATGCGCTCGGTTACTTTGTATAAAGCTTCGGATAAAGCCTTAGTTTTTTCGTCGATAATATCGGTATCTGTGCCTTCTAAAGCGGTGGCTAATTCCTTACGGGCGGCCTCGATGGCCTCATTTTCCTCGGGCTTGATTTTATCGGCTAAATCCTTGATGCTACGCTCGGATTGATAAAGCAAGCTATCGCCTTGATTGCGTACTTCAACATCACGCTTTTTCTTCTCATCTTCCTCGCGGAAGCGCTCGGCATCGGCCATCATTTGGTCGATTTCATTATCACTTAAGCCGCTGGAAGCGGTGATGGTAATATCTTGATGCTGGCCGGTACCTAAATCTTTGGCGCTAACTTTAACAATGCCGTTGGCATCGATATCAAAGCGAACTTCGATTTGAGGGATACCACGCGGAGCAGGGGCAATGCCGGTTAAATTAAAGCGGCCTAAGGTTTTATTATCGCCGGCCATTTGGCGCTCGCCTTGCAAAACATGGATTTCTACCGAAGGTTGATTATCGGAAGCGGTAGAGAAAATTTGGCTTTTGCCGGTGGGGATGGTGGTATTACGCTCGATAATGCGGGTAAAAATGCTGCCCATGGTTTCGATACCCAAAGAAAGCGGGGTAACATCTAAAAGCAATACATCTTTAACCTCTTTATTTAAGATACCGCCTTGGATAGCAGCACCTAAAGCTACACATTCATCAGGATTAATCCCTTTATGGGGATCTTTGCCCAAAATCTTTTTAATTTCTTCTTGTACGGCCGGGATGCGGGTAGAACCACCCACTAAAAGCACTTTGTCGATATCGCTGGCGCTAAGGCCGGCATCTTTTAAGGCCTGACGGGTGGGCACTAAGGTTTTTTCTACAAGATCGGCGGTTAATTCATCAAATTTGGCGCGGGTTAGGGTTAAATCCATATGCTTAGGCCCCGAAGCATCGGCGGTGATAAAAGGCAAATTGATATTGGCAGTCATCATGCCCGATAATTCGATTTTGGCTTTTTCGGCTGCTTCGCGCAAACGCTGCATGGCCATTTTATCTTGGCCTAAATCGATGCCATCGGTTTTGCGGAACTCTTTTACCATATGGTCAACAACTCTTTGGTCAAAATCGTCGCCGCCTAAGAAATTATTGCCGGAGGTGGCCTTTACTTGGAAAACGCCATCATCCAATTCCAAAATCGAAACATCGAAGGTGCCGCCGCCTAGGTCGAAAACCAAAACGGTTTGAGCTTCGCCTTTATCTAAGCCATAAGCTAAGGCTGCGGCGGTGGGCTCATTGATAATCCGCAAAACTTCCAAACCGGCAATTTTACCGGCATCTTTGGTGGCCTGGCGCTGGCTATCCGAAAAATAAGCAGGCACGGTAATTACCGCTTGGCTTACGGTTTCGCCCAAATAGGCCTCGGCATCGCTTTTTAGCTTTTGCAAAATAAAGGCCGAAATTTCTTGCGGCTGATGAACTTTATCCATCAATTTAACATCCATGCGCTTGCCCATATGGCGTTTAATCGAGATAACGGTATTATCGGGATTGGTGATAGCTTGCCTTTTAGCAACCTGACCCACCATACGCTCGCCATTGGCCATCGATACTACCGAAGGGGTGGTACGTGCGCCTTCCGGATTTGGGATAACGATAGCTTCGCCACCCTCCATTACTGCTACACAGGAATTGGTAGTTCCTAAGTCGATACCTATTACTTTACCCATAACAAAAATCCTCCTTAAATATACTATTATTAAATATAAAAATTTATTAACTTAATTATTGGCAAATTGCTTAGCTATTAACTATACTGCTAGCTACCAATTTGCACCATAGAACAACGTAATAATTTACCATTTAGCAAATAGCCTCTTTGGGCTTCGGCAATAATTTTGCCTTTATTTTCGGGGCCGGCATCGGCCTGCGCAATGGCTTCATGCAGCTTGGGATCAAAATCGGCATTATTGGTATCGATAGCCTCTAGGCCGATAGCTTTGAGGGTATCGGTCATTTGGCGATAGATCAAATTGATGCCTTCTTTATCGGCCGAATCGGCCATGGCCAACAAGGCTCGTTCAAAATTATCGATTACCGGCAGCAAGCCACCGATTAACTGGGCATTAGCGCTTTTTACTAATTCTTCTTTTTCTAAGCGGCTGCGCTTGCGGAAATTATCAAAATCGGCTTGCAAACGCATATTTTGCTGCTTTAACTCTTCGCTTTCTTTGATGAGGGCGCTTAAGGAATCGCCTTGATCAAATTTACCCTTTAAGGCAGCTTTAGCAGCGGCCTTGGCGGCAGCGGCCTCGTTGATGGCGGCCATATCGGCATCCTCTTGATTAGCCTCTGCTGCATGGGCTTGATTATCCTCGGCAGCCTTAGTGCCCTCGTCGGTTGCTGCGGCTTCGGTTGTTGCTTCGGTTGTTGCCTCGGTTGTTGCCTCGGCCTTAGCGGCATTATTTTCCTCTTGCTTGGTTTTTTGTTTTTTATCTGTCATTTTTTCACCTCTATTTTAACTATTGCCCGACAATTTGCGGGTTAGTTCTTTAGCTATAAAATCCATTAAAGCGACGGTTTTATTATAACTCATCCTGGTGGGGCCTAAAACCCCAATCTTACCGGTATCTTGGCCATTGATATCATAGTAGGCCACAATCATGCTGCAATTTTGAATATCCTGCTCGGCTATTTCATTGCCGATTATAATCGAAACCGGGTCATTGATGCTTTTATTGGGCAAAAGCTCGCTGATTTTATTATCTTCTTCCAGCAGATTAAATATGCTTTTAAGGCGGTCGATATCCCTAAATTCGGGCTGGGATAGCATTTTGGTGGTGCCGCCGGTAAAAACCTTGGGGCTATAGCTGGGCTTAAATATTTGCTTTAGCAGGCTCATGGCCTGATCTAAATGGCGCTGATGCTGTTCGATTTCTCTTAATTCATTGCGGATAAATTCATAATTTAGCTTACCTATTTCCATCCCGATTAAACGCGATTGCAAAACCATTTCTACCCTTTGCAGCACATTAGGCGGCAGGCTTTGCTCGATATTGATGATTTTATGCTGCACAATACCGCTTTCGGCCAATAATATTACCAGGATTTGCTGCTCGTTGATGGGCACTAATTGCAATTTTTGCAAAATGCCGCGATTGCGCTCGGGCATACTAATCATGGTGGTATAATTGGTTAATTTGGCAATTAGTTGGCAGCAAGAGCGCATAAAGTCATCCATTTCGGTTAACTGTATGGCAAAGGCTTCTTTAATAATGGCCATTTCTTGTGCGGTAAGGCTTTGCTGATCCATCAAATTATCTACATAATAGCGATACCCCTTATCCGAAGGCACACGCCCGGCCGAGGTATGCGGTTGTTCGATATAGCCCAAATCCTCTAAATCAGACATTTCATTACGAATGGTAGCCGGGCTAACGCCCAAATCATATTTTTTGGCTACCGCCCGCGAGCCAACCGGTTCGGCATTTTCGATATAATCCTGGATTATTGCTTGTAAAACCTTTTTTTTGCGCTCATCCATGGGTTTCACTTCCTTTGCTAGCACTCACCTTGATTGAGTGCTAATACTAATTTACCTCAAAATCAAGATTTTGTCAATACCTAATCGCAAAATTTTAGGCTAATATTTAATTTAAGCTATTTAGCTTTATATGTAGCAACTTGATTTTGCAGCTATCTTTAGGGCTAATTTGCAGGAATAGCAAATAATATGACTAATATACTACAATTATATAGGTAGATGATTATGAAGTAGTTTTGGATACAATAATATGTTTGATATCTAGGGCTTAAAATAAATTTAGGCTATAATATATTTCAAAATAATTTAATCTAATTTGCTGGCTTATATGCTGAAATTAATCATTTGTACACTTTTTAGCTGGGCTTATCTTTTCATTTTCGCGCTGTAAAGTAATAAGTGATTATAGCAAATACTGTTTTTATCGACGTTTTATCGACGTTTTTATGCTATAATTATAGCAATTAACAATAACTCTGATTTTTTTGACAGGCTTATTGTTAAAAAAACATAAGATAGGAGTTGTTGTTGATGAATCAAAAGGCTAATTCACAGCCTAAACCCGTGGTTGAGCAATTCTCGATCCGCAAAGTGGTTACTATTCCGATTGTTATTATTTTTGCTGCCGCTATTATTTATGGATTAGTAGACCCTTCCGGTTTCTTTGCTATTGAGAATATTTTGGCCGACGGTGTTTATTTTAACTTTGGTTGGCTAATTGTTGGCGTAACCATGGCCACCCTGGCTATCTTAATTTGGCTTTATTTTACCAAGGCCGGCGATGTTATTATCGGTGGTCCTAATGTTAAGCCGCTTTATAAAACCAAATGGGAATGGTTTATGGTTTCTTTATGCGCTACCATCGGTACCGGTATGGTTATCTGGGGCGTTTGCGAAACTGCTAACTTTTTCTGGCAGCCGGTTCCCGGCTTAGGCGTTTACGAGCCCGGTTCGCAAGAAGCTGCTGTTCAAGGCATTGGTACTATCCTGCTCCACTGGGGTATACCCTCTATTTCGCTTTATACCATTATGGGTGTGGTAATCGGTTTTGCCGTTTACAATATGCGCTTACCCTTTAGGGTTAGCTCGATTGCTTATCCTTTAATCGGTAAAAAATGCACCGGCAAATTTGGCGATTTCCTCGATATCTTAAGCATTTTTGCTATTGCTGTTTCGGTTGCTGCCGTTTTAGGCGTTGGTACCGTTACCTTAGCCGCCGGTGTTAGCAGCTTAACCGGTATGGAAAGTAATATTATGCTGCAAGGTTCTATCTTAGTTATTTTAGTTGCTACCTTCATTGTTTCCAGCTGGTCGGGCTTATTAAAAGGTGTTAAGTGGTTATCTAGCATTAATACCAAAATCTTTATCTTTGTTGCTGTTTTCGTATTCATCTTTGGTGGTACCGCCTTTATTCTATCCTTATCGGTAGAAGCCTTAGGCGCATCGGCCTCGATGTTCTTCGATAGGATGACCTATATGGGCACCGTAAACGGCGATCTCTGGCCCAAATGGTGGACAGTTTCCTACTGGACTTGGATGATCGTTTATGGCCCAATGATGGGTATGTTCTTTGCTAAAATCGGCCGTGGCCGTACCTTCCGCGAGTATATGCAAGTTCAAACCTTGGTTGGTGTTTTCATTATTGCTTGGTTCTGCATCTTTGGTGGTGCTACCGTTAATATGGAAATTCAAACCGAAGGCGCTGTTATGGCCACCATTAGCGAATTAGGCAATGAAGCTGCCGTATTTGCTTTCTTTAATCAATTGCCTTTATCCAGCATTATGGGTGCTTTATTCGTATTAGTATTATTCTTATCGGTTGTTACCATGGCCGACGGTTTGGCCAGCACCGTAGCATCGATGACCATTTTCTCCAAAAAAGGCGCTATCGCCGAGCCGCCCGGCTATTTAAAGATTTTCTGGGGCTTGGTAATGGCATCCTTGGCCTTCGTGGCAATTTTCTCCAATACCGTTTCCGAAGACGGCATCGATATGCTGATGGCCTTGAAATTGCTGCCCATGATCGGTACCTTCCCGATGTTAATCATTTATGTAATTGCCTTCCCGGCTGTTATTAAGATGTTTAATAATCGTGAAAAGTATGACGTGGCTTATTTCCCGGAAACAGCCATTGTTGAGAAAGAATTAATCCAGGATTATACCACTCTTAGCGATGCAGATGCAGCACAAGGTGGTACCAAAAAAAGTGATGCTTAATTGATTAGGCTACATTAAGGTTGCTTCAACAATTGATTAAAACTTTTTGCTTTGGGGGCTGCCGCTTTTGCGTCAGCTCCCTTTTTAACTTTAATAACTACTATCCCCAAAATTAGACACTTTTTGGACGATTAATTTGCTAAAATAAAGTATTAACTATTTTGAGGTGAATTATGACAATTATTTTAACAGGCTCGGATTTAACCATTGATCAAATTGTAGCTGTCGCTCATCATAATCAGCCAATTAAGCTGGCCGAAGACGCTATGCAAAAAGCAGGCCAAGCCCGGCAAACCCTTTTTGATCTAGCCGCCACCGGCTTCCCTGTTTATGGCATGAACCGCGGCGTAGGCTGGAATAAAGATAAAGAATTCGATCCCCAATTCTTCGAACGCTATAATAAAAATCTGCTTAATGTTTGCTCCTTAGGTGTGCCGCCTTATTGCACTGTACCCGAAGTGCGAGCCATGATGCTTCTGCGCATCAATAAAGCCCTTTTAGGCTCTACCGGCATCTCGCTGCAAATTCTCGAGCTGTTTAAAGATTTCCTAAACCTGGGCATTAGCCCGCAAGTGCCCCGCCGTGGTAGCATTGGCGAGGCCGATATCACCACCCTCCCCTTCTTAGGCTTGGCGGTTATGGGCGAAGGTAATTGCGATTATCAAGGCCAAACCATGCCCACCATCCAGGCCATCAAGGCTTGCAAGCTTAAGCTGCCATCCCTAGGGCCTAAAGATGCCCTCAGCATTCTTTCCTGCAATGCCCATGGCGAGGCCATTGCCGCCCTTGCCTTTAAGCAAGTGGCCGATTTTATGCAAATAGCCGATTTAATCTATTGCCTCAACTTAGAAGGCTTAAATGGCGGCGTCGACCCTCTGGGCGAAAAGGTTAATGCCATTCGCCAAATGCCCGGCCAAATTAAGGCCGCTGCCGCCTGCCGTGATAATCTAAAGGGCAGCTATTTGTACCAGCCTTGCTCGGAGCGCGCTTTACAAGATCCTTTAAGTTTTCGTTGTGCGGTGGCCATTCACGGCGCAGTTTATGATGCCCTGGCCTATGCCGAAAACTTCCTAAATATCGGCCTAAATACCAGCGACGATAATCCCTATATCGACCTAGAGCAGGGCAAAACAATAATTAGCTCCAATTTCGAGGTGCTTTCTTTAGCGCAAGGGGTAGAGATGCTGGCCATTAGCCTGGCGCATCTATCCAAAACCATTGGTCATCGTACTATTAAAATGGCCGATCCTGCCTTTACCGGCTTAGGCCGTTTCCTTACCCCTAAAGAGGTGGAGGTTATCGCTTATGGCACTATTCAAAAAATATTTTCCTCTTTAGATAGCGAAAACCGCATGTATGCCAACCCCAATTCGATGGACTTTTTCTCGCTATCCGGTTATATCGAAGACCATGCCAGCAATTTGCCTTTAGCGGTGGATAAGCTGCTTAAGATGCTGGATAATCTACGCTATATGCTGGCCATAGAGGCTATGCATGCCGCTCAGGCCATCGATTTGCGCGGCGATATTAAGCTGGGCGCAAAAACAGCTAAGGCCTATCAAATAATTCGTCAAAAGGTGGCCTTTTTAGATCAAGACCGCAATTTAAGCATCGATATCAATGCCATTTATAATTTAATTTTGGATAATCAGTTGCTTAATCTATAATAGCAGCTATAATAGCAGATACATAGTTTGGCTCTAAAAATAAAACGAGGTGAATAAAATGCAAATCAACTTTACCATAAACGGTAAGGCCAAAGCCATGGATATCGATCCCGGCCAAAGGTTGCTGGATTTTATCCGTAATGATTTAAAGCTAACCGGCGCTAAAGAAGGCTGCTCCGAGGGCGAATGTGGCGCTTGCACAATTATTGTTGATGGCAAGGCTGTTACTTCCTGCACCATGTTGGCCGGCCAAATAAATGGCTGCCAAGTGCTAACCATCGAAGGCCTAGCCCAAAATGGCGAGCTGGATTTAATTCAGCAAGCCTTTATCGAAAAAGGCGCTATTCAATGCGGTTTTTGCAGCCCGGGCATGATAATGTCGGTAAAAGCCCTGCTGCTTAGCAATCCTCATCCCAACGAGCTGCAAATTCGTCGGGCTATCGAGGGCAATCTTTGCCGCTGCACCGGCTATCAAAAAATTGTCGAAGCTGTTAGCACTTTAAGCGAGGTGAAATCATGAATAATTATTTTGCCCCCCATGATTTAGCCGAATTAAGCGCTGCCTTAAAGCTTAAAGATGAACAAACCTTTATCGCTGCCGGCTGCACCGATTTGATGATTCACTTAAACGAAAAAGCCATCTATAAGCGCCATATTATCGATATCACCAAAATTGCCGCCTTAAAGCAAATTAGCGAGGACGAGCATAGCATCAAAATAGGCGCTGCCATCACCATGACCGAGCTGCATAATAATAGCTTAATCCGCAGCTATATCCCCGGTTTGGCTCAGGCTGCTTATAATGTAGGTTCGGAGCAAATCCGCAATTTGGCCACCCTAGGCGGCAATATTGCCAATGCCAGCCAAAGCGCCGATAGCCTGCCCATACTTTTTGCCTATAATGCAATGCTTGAGCTTATCGATAGCAATCAGCAAATTAGCCATAGGCCCATTGCCGAGATTGTGGCCGGCTTAGGCAAAAATAATTTGGCGCAAGACCAGGCCATTATTGCCATAATTGTCCCTAAAAGTGGGGATTTATCGGGCTATGCCAAGGCAGGTGCGCGGCAAACGGTTACCATTTCCAAGGTGGGCTGCGGCCTAAAGCTTAGCTTGCAAGATGATATTATCATCAAAGCCAGCATCTATTTAGGGGCGGTAGGCGCTTGCCCCCAGCAAGCCAATTTAATAGAAAACGCCCTGCTAAACCACAATATCAATCAAATCGAAATCAGCGAATTTAAAGATATTATTCGCCGCCAAATTTTAGAATTAATCCCCAATCGCTCCTCACGCTTTTATAAAAAAGAGGCCGCCATCGGGGTTATTGCCGATGCAATCGCTAATTGCCGAAAGGGGGCTAATTAATGTATAATTATATAGGAAAAAGCATAGTCCGTGACGATACAATTAAAAAAGCCCAAGGTACAGCCAAATATATTTGCGATATGCAAAGAGTGGATATGCTTTATGCTAAGATTTTATTCAGCGCCAAACCTCATGCCAAGTTTACTATTGATGCCGAGCAAGCTTTAGCCTTGCCCGGAATAGTGGCAGTTTATACCCATCAGGATATCCCCAAAATCAAGTATAATCCTTATAAGTGGTATCAGGGGCAAGCCGATATCGAAGATGAATATTTATTAACCGATATCGCCCGCTTCGACGGCGACCGCATAGCCATGGTAGTGGGCGAAAGCCTGGAAATTGTGCAAGAGGCTTTGCCGCTTATTAAAGTGGAATATGAAGATTTAGAGGCTATTATCAGCCTAGAGGATGCTATCAGCAGCCAAAAAATCGCCTTCGAAAAGGAATTAAAGGTGGGCGATTTTGAACAAGTTGCCACTCAAGCTGCCTGCATTGTTGAGGATGAGGGCTATACGCCTAAGGTGCATCATAGCGCCATCGAGCCCCATATTTGTCTAACCGAATATGATGAATTTGATAATCTGGTAATCTGGACACCTTGCCAAACTGCCTTTAGGATGCAGTATCATGTGGCCAATATTTTGGGTTTGCCTTATAATAAAATTAGGGCAATTAAGGCCTTAATGGGCGGTTCTTTTGGCGGCAAAGGCCAAATGCTGCTCGAGCCCTTGGCCGCTTTTGCCACCTATAAGCTGGGGCGGCCGGTAAAATTGGCCTTGGACCGCAGCGAGGCTTTGCGCGGTTCTTGCAGCCGTAATGCTACTAAAATTAAGGTAAAAACCGCTTTTTCGGCCGAGGGCAAAATTATTGGCCGTCATATTCAGGCGGCCATTGATGGCGGCGCTTATTTTACTAATGCCGTGGCAGTGGCGATGGGCATGGGCAAAAAAGTTTTTAGGCTATACGATATCCCCAATCAAACTTTTGAGGCTAAAACTTATTATACCAATACCATAAATGGCGGCGCTTGCCGTGGTTATGGCAGCCCGCAGGTATATGCAATTAGCGAGGTTAATTTAGATAATGCAGCGCTTAAGCTGGGTTTAGACCCTTGCCGGCTGCGTCTGATAAATATGCTCGAGCCCTTTAGTAGCGACCCAATCGGCGCGCCGGCCATGGGCAATAGCCAGGCTAAAAAATGCTTGCAAGTTGGCATGGAGCAATTTGATTGGCTTAAGCGTAGGGCGGCGGTAAGCGCTAAAAACTGCGATCGCTATGCCTATGGACTGGGCATGGCCTGCGGTTTGCATGGCAATGGCTATAAGGGGGCTGCGCCGGATTTTACCGATGTTGATTTGCGAATTATGCCCGATAACAGCATTTATCTTAAGATGGCTGTTCATGAGCAGGGTTGCGGCACTTTGATTTCGCTAAAGCAAATCCTGGCTGAGGCCTTAAAAGTGGATATCAATGATATCGCCATCACCGAAACCGATACCCTAAACAGCCCCTATGATTCGGCCGGTACTCAGGCCAGCCGTGTTACTTTTGTTTGCGGCGGTGCTGCTAAGCAGGCCGGGGAGGAAATGCTGCTTAAAATCAAGAATATCTTTAGCGAGCTAAAAAATTGCCCACTAGAGCAAATTATTTGCGAAAACGGCACAATTCGCGCCATCGATAGCAAGGAAGTATACACCTATGGCCAAATTGCCGCCGAATACGAGGGCAAATGCGCAGCTACACTATCGCATTATACTCGCTTTCAGTCGCCGGGCAATCCCAGCTCTAATGCGGTGGTTTTTGCCGAGGTTAAGGTGGATAAATATATTGGCCATGTATCAATAGAAGATATTTTGATCGTGCAAGATGTTGGCCAATCGATTAACCCGGTGCAGGTAGAAGGCCAGATTCATGGTGGTGCTCATATGAGTTTGGGCATGGCTTTGCGCGAGCAAATCGAATATAGCAGTGGTGGCAATATCAAAAGCACTAATTTTTCCAAGTATCATCTTTTAAATGCTTGCGAGATGCCTGCTATCAAGATTATCACCATCGAGGAGGCCGAGCCGTTAGCCCCATACGGTGCTAAAAGCGTGGGCGAAATTGCGGCGGTTGCCCCTGCTCCGGCGATTATCAATGCTATTAACCATGCTTTAAATACTAATATTACCACTTTTCCGGCCACCCCGGAGATTATTATTGAGCATTTAACATCTGCACAAAAATAGGGCTTTTGCGGATAAATTTATTTGGCTTTATTTGTACATAAACATAGATATATTGTTAATTATTAAGGAGGAGATTTATCAATGGATTCTCATTATCTTTGCCCGGCTTTTCATATTATAAGGCTGCTGCATGAGCAAAGCCCCAATCCAAACTTAAAGGAGGCTTGTGCTAGTTTGCTGGCCGATTTTAAAAGCTTTAATTTAGATTTTAAGCAATTATTAGAAACCGAAGCTAATCAGCAATTTACTACTCAGCTGGCCGATATTTGCCAAATCGAATTAACAGCTGCCGATTATGATTTTATTGTTAGCCATAATATAGTAACTACCGGCTTAGCCGATTACGCCTTTTACCTGGCCGAACAGTATTTAAAAATTGCCGATATCGCCGTTGCCTTAAATTTAGAAGCAATTCGTGGCGAGCTGGGCGCTTTTGACGATCGCCTCCATTCTTTGGCAAGGCCTTATCAAGGGCAAATTGATAGCGCCTATAATGTGCGCCAAATTATCGAAGGCAGCCAAATGGCTACCGATGAAGGCCGTTACGGTTTTGGTTATGATCAAAAACCGCGGGTGCAGGATGCAATTTCTTTGCGAGCCACCGCCCAAACCCATGGCGGATCTAGGGATATGCTAAGCTGGGCCAAAGCCAATATGGCCGCCCTAAAAGCCAACTTAAATGCATATAATTTTATTGTAGAATATAGTGCCAATATTGTTACAACAGGCTTTGCCGATTTAGCCAATATTAGCGAAAGACGCACCTTTAGATTATTAGATCCGGCCACATCTTATGGTTTAGCGCCTAATTTAGCACCGCAGGCGGCCGGGCTTAATCATGGCTACCCGGTAACCCAGTCTAATCAAGCTGCGCTTTTATCGGAATTAAAGCTATTGGCGCTGCCTAATGCGGTGGTAAAAATCAGCAATCAGCCGGCTGCTTATCAGGCGGTAATCAAGTTAATCAAAGTTTTGGATTTTACCGCCAAAGTATTGGCCATTGAAGTGCTTATGGCTGCTCAGGGCATGGATATTGTAAAAAATAAATTGCCAGATTTTAATTTTGGCAAAGGTACGGCCAAAGCCTGGGCAAAAGTACGAGAACATGTAACTTTTATGACAGAAAATCGTTTTATGGCACCCGATATGATAGCTTGTCAGCGCTTAATCAATAGCCTGGAACTTTTGGCTGCCGTAAACGAAGAAGTTAGCGACTTAAGATAGGAGGGGCGACGATGAGCATATATTATATTGACGGTTACAGCTTAACAATAGACCAGGTAAAAGCCATTATGGCCGATACTGATGCCCAAGTAAAACTTAGTGATGAGGCGCGCGAGCGCTGCCAAAAAAGCCGCAATCAAATTGATCGTTGGCTGGAAAAAGATGCCCCTGCGGTTTATGGTATTAATACCGGGCTGGGCAATTTAAAGGATGTTATCGTGCCCAAGGAAATGCATGTAGAATGGAATAAAAGCTTGCCTTATACCAGCTCGGCTGGTTTTGGCGCTTATTTTAGCGCGGATATTGCTCGCCTGGCGCTTTTGGTGCGGGCCAATGTTTTGGCACGGGCTTATTCGGCGGTGCGGCCGGCCTTAATCGATCGTATTTTGGCTGTATTTAATGCCAAAATTGCGCCGGCAATCCATAGCGAAGGCTCTACCGGCCTTAGCGATTTAGCCCCGATGTCGCAGTGCATAATGGCTGTAGCTGGCCTTCCCGATGCAAGCGCTATTTATCAAGGCCAGGTTATGCCTGCCCGCGAGGCTTTAGTTAAAGCTGGCCTAAGCCCCACCTTTGATATGGAATGCAAAGAAGTATTAGCCCAGATGAATGGTTCTAGTGTAACCCAGGCTATTGCCGTATTAAACATGATAAAATTTGCCAATATTTACGAGCAATATAATGCTTTAAATATAGGCGATACCGCTTTGCTTAATGATAAAAAGGCAGCCTATCAATCGATAATTAATTTTGCGGATATGATTATCAATAAGGAAAATAATATTTCCTGCGATAATCCTTTATTATTCGAAACCGAAAATCAAAATTATCAAGCAATTATGGGCTGCAATTGCAGCAATACCCAGGTAGGCTATGTTATGGATTTGATGAATATCCTCCTAGCGGAAATGGGCTTGGATATGTTGGCAATTAGCCATAACCCAGCCAAGGCCGAGCAAATTTTAGCCGATATCCGTTTTTGGGCAGGGCAAGTTAGCGCCGACAATATTGCCACCAAGGCCAATCAGGAAGACCATGTTGAGTTTAGCTTTACTGCTGCTAAAAAAACGTCCTATAGCCTGGACTTAATCGAGCAAATTATTAATGAAGCTTGCTAGATGATTTGATAACTTACTTTCCTCGGCTGTCGCAATAAGATAAATATTTGCGACAGCTTTTTTTTGGGTTTTTTAGGCATATTAAAGGGGGGGGGGGCTTAAGTAATTGGTGTTTGCTTTCTTAAGCATAAGGCTTGCTTTCTTAAGCATAAGGCTTGCTTGATAGTTTGATTATCGTAGGGCACTTCATTTTTATTTGCGCAGCAAATAAAAATAGCAGCTTTCTTTCAATTTTATCAATTCGATTATCAGTTTTTGCAGCCGCTTAATAATCCTATCTCGCCGGCATTACTCTCTTCTTACAATTGAAAGAAAAAGATTAAGTTCAAAAGATTAAGACCTTTGCTTTTTGAAAAAAGCAAAAGCAAAAACTTTTAGAAATTTTGGCATTAGCTATATTTTTAGTAGTCTTTTGTCCATCATTAATAAAAGATAAGCATGCCCATAAAACATAATCCCAAAACTAAGCCAATAATACAGCTAATCAATGAAGCTTGCTTTAAAGCATTAGGCCAAAGTTGATAATAGGCAATAAATATCATAATGCCTGCTACAAAGCTGAAGGTAATGCCTAAAACAGTTTCGCTTAAATACGGACGCAATACCAAATATGTGGCCAATGCGCCAAGCGGCTCGCTTAAACCGGTTATAGCAGCCACCCCAAAAGCCCTTAGCCTACTCTGGCCGCTCATATACAAGGGTAAAGCAATAGCAATCCCTTCCGGCAAATTATGTAAAGCTATTGCCAAGGCCAGCATCAGGCCGCTTTCTATATCATGATAAGCAGTCATAAATGTCGCAATACCCTCAGGAAAATTATGCAAAATTAATGCCAATGCACTAATAATCGCTAATCTAAAAAGCCCCATATCAAAACTACCAGGATTGCTTACACGATCTGCAAACTTGCTAATCAGCATCCCGCAAACTAGGCCGCCAAACATAAAACTTATGATCAGTATACAAGTTATAAACTTGTTATAAAATATGCCTATTAAGTGATAAGCTTCGGGCAATAAATTAGCCAAGGCAATAAAAATCATTACCCCGGCCGAAAAGGCTAAGCAGTATCCCAAAAAGCGCCAATTAAAATGGCGCTTAATAAAAATAATTGAAGCCCCCAATGCTGTGGCAAGGCCTGCTATAAGTGATAATCCTAAGGCGATAAGCTCATTAACTTCCATCGTAAATCCTAAACTTGGCATTTTGGCATTTGTATAGCCTATGCCTGTATGGCTTAAAATAGAATTTAGCAATAGCTGATTTTATGATTTTTGATGCAAAAAATCATAAAGGTCTTGAGCTGCGGCTTTGTTCATACCCGGGGTGGCAATTAATTCTTCTAAATCTGCTTTTTTAATATTTTCCAAATTGCCAAAAGCCTTAAGCAGGGCTTTTTTGCGTTTGTCGCCAATGCCGGGGGCATCATCAAGTAGCGATTTAACCTGCCCTTTACCCCTTAAGCTGCGATGATAGGTTATCGCAAAACGATGCGCCTCATCCCGGATCGCCTGCAAAAGCTGTAAAGCCGGATTGGCTTTATCTAAAATTAGGCTCTCGGAGATATTAGGCAAAAAGACTTCTTCCTCCCTTTTAGCCAGCGAAATAATCGGCGGCAAATTATCGCTAAGCGCATTAAGCGTAGCGCATACCGACGATAGCTGCCCTTTACCGCC
Source organism: uncultured Peptococcaceae bacterium (assembly GCA_964372025.1). Lineage (GTDB taxonomy): Bacteria > Bacillota > Dehalobacteriia > UBA4068 > UBA4068 > CAYJBP01. Next base: position 26,676 of record CAYJPF010000018.1, read on the forward strand.
ATCAATAATCAATAGATTAGGCCAATTGCCAAAATCAAGCGGTTTTTTGCCTGCTGCTCTTTCGCTTAAGCCTCTTTGCCAGCGCCTGCTTAAAACCTCCTGCAAGGCGGCAAAGTCATTACTTTGATCCAAAGTTTTAATCTTAAAGCGCCGATAATGCTTCGGCGCAGGCAAGCCATTAATAAATACCACCATCGAGCCCACCATATAACTGCCCTGGATATGACTGATATCATAACATTCCATCCTGGTTGGTGCTGCCGCTAAATTTAAGGCTATGCGCAAGCTATCTAAGGCTTTAGCTGCCTTTTCTTCGCGCTTATCTTTAGAGGACATAAACTGGTTTAGGGTTAAACTAGCATTTTGTTCTACCAAGTTAAGCAAGCGTAATTTATCGCCGCGCTTAGGCTCGCTAATCTCTACTTTATGTCCGCTTTTTTTGGTGAAAATCTCTATTAAAAGGTCGGTGTTTTCGGGCAAAGGTCGGGCATAGATTTGGCGGGGCATAAACTCGCTATTGCCATAGTATTCTTGTAAAAAGCGACGCAAAATTATTGCCTTGCGCTCGCTACTTTGTTGATCATTTAAGCCATCCTTCAAAAAGAAGTGTTCACGGCCGCAAACCTTGCCGCCACGCACAAAAAACACCTGTACCACAGCCTGATCCCCCTCATTGGCGATAGCTATGATATCATGATTGCCGCCTTCTGCACTTTTATCTAATTGCTGCTTTACCTGCATATTTTGCAGGGCGCTTAAGGCATCACGCAGGCGGGCGGCCTCTTCAAAATTAAGATCTTGGGCGGCTTGCAGCATATTTTGCTCGGTTTGTTTTAGCAAGTCTTTGGTTTTGCCTTCCAAAAATTGCTGCACCTGGTTTACAATTTGGCCATAATCATCAGCAGATATCCTTTGCTCGCAAGGGGCCAGGCAGCGGCCAATATGTGCATTAAGGCAAGCCCTTTGACCGGCACGCCAAGAGCGCCCCGAGCAGGTACGCAAGGGAAAAATATCCTGAATTAATTGGCGCGCATAACGCATCGAGCCCGCACTAACATAAGGGCCAAAATAACGATTACCATCATTTTTAGCCCGTCTTACCACCAATAGACGGGGGAATTTTTCGTTTAAAGTTAGGCATAAATAGGGATAATGCTTATCATCACGCAGCAAAATATTATAATGAGGATGATACTCCTTAATCAAATTGCTTTCCAAAATTAAGGCATCGGCCTCGCTATCTACAATTACCGTATCAAAATCGGCTATATTTTCGACCAAAGCTGCGGTTTTGCCGCTATGATTGGCCTTAAAATAACTGCGCACCCGGTTTTTTAAATTTATAGCCTTGCCAACATAAATTACCCGGCCATCTTTATCCTTCATCAGGTAACAGCCGGGATTAGTCGGCAGCGATTTTAGTTTTTGTAAAATAATATCATTAAATTGTGTCATGTTTTATAAGGTTTGCTCGCCTTTGGCAATAGCAATGCCTTCGCGCAATTGCTCCTCGCTTAATCCTTGCTCGGCCACGGCCACTACATTGCCTTCGGCATCGATAAAGAAGGTGGTTGGCAAATACATAATATAGTAATCATAGCTGGCATTGCCGGTAACTTCACCGTCATAATCAAAATATACCGGGAAGGTATAACCGTTTTCGTCGATAAAAGCCTGGCCGGCCTCCATGGTTTCCTGGCCATCGGTGCTGTTTAGCATGATAAACTCCACCTCATCGCCCATTTCTAAATATACATTCTCAAAATGGGGCATTTCCTCGCGGCAAGGTGGGCACCAGCTAGCCCAAAAATTAAGCACAATCGGCTTGCCATAAAAATCGGCTAAATTGTAGGTTAAACCATCAAAATCGGCAATGGTAATATCGATAGCCGGGATAATATCGGGATTAGCCGCCTGCTCCTCGGGGGCAGGCTCGGGGCTTGCTTCGTTTGTGGCGGCTTCGTCGGCTTGGTCTGCCTCGTCGGCTGTGGCTTGTTGGTCGCTGTTTGCGCTATCATCTATAGCCCCGGCGCTAGCGTTTTGGCTATTACCCTGCTGCTGGCCCTGCTCAGTAGGCTGATTAGCATTTTGCTCGGCCGCTGCATTTGCATCCGCAACAGCATCGGTCATATCATTAAGCAGCTGGCTACCATTGGCGCTGCTTAAAGGGTCGGCGGTTTCTACCTGGCCGGCAAGGCTATTGTAAAATACGCCGGCCACAATTAATAATACCCCCAAGATAGCTATCGGAATTATTAGTTTTAACTTTTTGTTCATCATAAAACCTCCCTTTATTTTACATAATAGTTAAGCAGATGTACGTCAAAAAATTACTATATATTTATACAGACAAAAAGCCCAACAAATAACTTAAAGTGCCGGTCATCATTAAAATTCCTACCAGAATTAAAAAGCTGCCGCTAATAATATTTATTATCTTATAATGGCTTTTTATCCAGTTAAAAGCCCCTTTAAGCCGCTCTAAAAACAGGGCGCTTAAGAAAAAGGGTATGCCCAGGCCGGCCGAATAACAAAGCAGCATCAATACGCCTTGAGACACGGTTTCCTGGCGCGAGGCCAAAATTAGCGCCGAGCCTAAAAACGCCCCTACACAGGGTGTCCAGGCAATGGAAAAGGTGATGCCAAATAGTACCGAAAAAACCGGGCCGGTTTTTTTGCTAAGACTAATTTTTTTGCCTTTAAAAATATTAAAACGCAAAACACCCATAAAATAAAGGCCGAATATGATGATAATAATACCGCTAATAATATTTACCATAGTTTGATATTGCACCAAAAAGCGCCCCAAAGTGGCCGCAAAGGCGCCTAAGGCGGTAAATACCATGCTAAAGCCTAGGATAAAGCCCAAAGCATTTTGCCAAACCGCATTTTTATTAGCCTCGCTAAAATCGCCGGCGGCAAAATAAGTTAGGTAAATTGGGATCATCGGCAGCATACAGGGCGAAATAAAGGTGATAATACCTTCTAAAAAAGATATCAAATATTGCATAAGCTTACTCCTTTAGCAAATCAACAAATTCCCCTTCGGCTAATTGCATTAAATCTTCGCCATTAAGCTCGATTTGGGCGCCAATTTTGCCGGCGCTAACAATTATCGTATCATAAAGGATGGCAGTTTCGTCCATAAATGTACGATATTTGCGCTTCATACAAAGCGGCGAGCAGCCGCCTTTAAGATAGCCGCTAATTTTTAAAATATCCTTTACCGGTGCCATCTCGATGCTTTTTACTTTGGCGGCTCGGGCGGCTTTTTTAAAATCCAGTTCGGCTGCAACCGGCACAATAAATACTAAAATTTCGCGATCGGGGGCTTGGGTTAGCAGGGTTTTAAATACTTGCTCGGGATTGCGGTTAATTTTTTTGGCCACCGATAGCCCATCTATTAGGCCATCATCGCTATTATAACTATGGGCCTGATAGCTAATATTATGGCTTTCCAAATGGCGCATTACATTGGTTTTTTCCATTTTGGCTGCTCCGATTGTAGTGTATTGTCTATATATTATAACATATATCTTATCAATTTAACAATAGCAAATCAGCAAATAGAGAATTATCCTAAAAATAAAGGATAATAAGCCTAAAAAATAGAATATTTTTTAGTTAACTTTTTTATAAATAATAGGAAGTGAAAATATGAAAAGCATAGTTATTGGCGCAGGTAAGGTGGGCTTTAGCATAATTGCCACCCTTTGCCGCGAAGGGTATAATGTAACGGCGATTGATAATAACCGGCAGCGCCTGCAAACTTTAGAAGAATATTTTGATATTAATACTATCGAGGGCAATGGTGCCCAAATTAGCGTTTTGCAGGAGGCCGGCATTAGCGATACCGATCTTTTGGTGGCTGTTACCGATAAAGACGAATTAAATATGATGGCCTGTTTTATAGCTAAAAGCGAAGGTGCCGAGCATACCATAGCCCGTGTGCGCGACCCTGATTACAGCGATTTTGCCAATGCCGAGCGGATGCGTTCTTTGGGTATTGATATGCTGATTAATCCCGAACTGGTTACCGCGCAGGAGATTAATAAGCTAATTAACTATCCCGAGGCCGATTATGTGGGTTTTTATGGTGGTGGCAAGGCCTTGATTTTGGAATTGCGCCTGCCGCAAAAATTTAGTTATAGCGATATACCCTTAAAGGATATTCGTTTTCCCAGCCCTTGCATTTTTATTGGCCTGGAGCATGAGGGCAGTTTTACCATCCCCCGCGGTGATGATACTTTAAGCCCCGGCGATAGCATTTTGCTTTTGGCCAATAGCCGCAATATTAATGATTTGGAGCATTTTTTGGGCATACCGCATAGCCAAATTAGGGATATTGTGATTATGGGCGGCGATTTAAGCGGCTATTATTTGGCTAAAATGCTGGAAAAGCGTGGTCGGCGTTTTAATATTCGCTTAATCGACGATGATATGCAGCGTTGCGAGGAAATTGCCGAAGATTTAACCCATACCATGCTAATTAATAGCAATAGTTTTAATTTGCAATTATTCGAGGACGAAAATATTGGCGAATGCGATGCCTTTATTGCGGTTGCCGAGGATGATCGTGATAATTTATTTAACTGTGTACTGGCCAAAAATTTGGGTGCTAAAAAAACCGTGGCTCAGATTCGCAATGGCGATTTTATTACCATGGTAGAGCGAGCCGGCATCGATGTGGCAATTAGCCCCCGCAGCCTAACTGCCGATGCAATTTTGCGTTTTATCAGCCGTTATGAGCTTTTATCCTTAACCAGTTTTGAGGAAAAAAATGCTCAAATAATCGAATTGGCCGTGCCTTTTGGTGCCAAAGCGGTGGGCAAAAAGATTATGGAACTTAATTTCCCAAGGGCGGCCATTATTTGCATGATAGTGCGCAATAATGATATTATTTTGCCTACCGGTATGGATTATATTAAGGCGGCCGACCGGATTACCATGTTTGCCATGCCGGAAGCCATGCGGGATATTAGCAGATTATTCGAGGCGGAGAATTAATGCGAATTCAATTAGTTTTTTTTAATTTAGGCAAAATTTTGCTGATTATCGGGGCAGCCATGCTGCTACCTTTGCTAATTGCCTTTATTTACAAAGAAAGCAATATTATGCCCTTTTTGGCAGCCACCCCCATTACTTTAGGGGCGGGTTTGATAATGATGTTTTTTTGCCGCAAGGCGCGCGAGCAGGTAATGCGCCAGCGTGAGGGCTATCTTTTTGTAACAATGGTTTGGATTTTGGCGGCAATTTTTGGCGCCTTGCCCTTTTATTTAGGCGGCTTTCAGCCCCAATTTGCGGCGGCCGTTTTCGAAACCATGTCCGGCTTTACTACAACCGGTGCTTCGGCCTTTAATGATGTAGAGGTTTTGCCGCATAGCATTATTTTTTGGCGGGCACTTACCCACTGGTTGGGCGGCGCCGGTATTGTAATGTTATTTGTGGCAATTATGCGCAGCAAGGATAATAGCGGTTCGGGGGCGGTTATTTTTAATGCCGAGCATTCCGGTGCCGATTTAACCGATAAAATTACCCCTAAAATTAGCGATGCCGCCAAGGCTTTATGCGTGGTATATCTGGCAATTAGCGCTATTTTAACCGCGCTTTTAATGTTGGGTGGCATGAACTTTTTTGATGCGCTTATCCATTCTTTTGCTACTGTTTCTACCGGTGGATTTTCTAATCGTAATGCTTCGGTTGCCCATTATGATAGTGCTTATATCGAATGGGTTATTATTGTCTTTATGCTGCTATCGAGCATTAATATGGCGCTTTATTATTTATGGGTAGCTAAGCGCAAGAATAATCTTTTTCATGATGAAGAGGCGCGCATCTTTTTATTTATTATAATCGGAGCGGCGCTTTTGATTAGTATTGATCTTTATCAATTGGCCGAATTTAGCGAGCAAGGTTTTGAGTACACCCTGCGTAAGGCGATGTTCCAGGTGGCAACAGTAGTTACCACTACCGGTTTTGCTACGGCTAATTATGATTTATGGCCAACTTTTTCGCGGGTATTTTTATTTGTGCTGATGTTTTGCGGCGGCTGCATTGGTTCTACATCCAGTGCGATTAAGGTAAGCCGTTTAATTGTGGCTTTTAGAGCTTGCCGCAACGAGCTTTTGGGCATGGTGCATCCACGCATGGTAAAAAAGCTCTACTTTAATAAACGTTTAATCAGCCAAAATACGGTTAATCATATTTTAATTTTTATTGGTTCTTTTTTATTTTTTACAGCGGTGGGTGCGGTGCTTTTGGCGGCAAACGGCATGGCATTAACCGAGGCCTTAAGTGCCTCTTTGGCCTGCATAGCTAATGTTGGCCCCGGTTTAGGGGCGGTGGGGCCGGCCGGCAATTATTTTGGCTTGAACAATTTTTCTTATTATGTATTGGTATTTAATATGCTATTTGGCCGCTTGGAATTACTTACGGTTTTGGTATTGTTTTTGCCGGGCGTATGGCGTAAATAAGGTGGGCTTATGCGGATAATAAAACAAACATTTAGCCCTAAGCAAACGCTGGAGCTGGCTACAATTATCGCTAAAAATGCGCCACAGGGCATAATTATTGCTGCCTATGGCGATTTGGCGCATGGCAAAACGGTTTTTGCCAAAGGCTTGGCCCAAGGATTGGGTATTGAGCAAAGCATTACCAGCCCTACCTATATTTATTATCAGGATTATCCGGGCAAGCGGCCATTTTGCCATATAGATGCCTATCGCTTAGCTGATTGGCCCGAGGAAGAGTTGGCCGAGCTTGGTTTAGACGATTGTTTTAGCCTTGCCAAAACTACTTTTGTGGAGTGGCCGCAATTTTTGGGCGATTATTTACCTAAGGAGCATATTAAGCTGGTATTTAGCTTAATTGAGGGCGCAGGCAATGAGCAACAAAGGCAATTAAGCTTTGAATTTGAGCTAAAGGATTATCCTTGGCTATTTGAGCTATTAGCCGGCGAAATGGTTATTGTTTAGTGATGGATAAATTTATAATACTATAATCGAGGGTAAAAAACTATATGGAACGATGCAATTGGCCTAATCTCGAAAAATCCGAACTATATATTGATTATCATGATCATGAATGGGGTGTGGCATCTTTTGACGATGCCCATCTTTTTGAGATGTTTATACTCGAGAGCTTTCATTGTGGTTTATCTTGGCTTTTAATACTTAAAAAGCGCGAGAATTTTAGAAAAGCCTTTGATAACTTTGATGCCCAAAAAATTGCAAATTATGATGAAAATAAAATAGCGGAACTTATGACCGATGAAGGTATTGTACGCAATAAGGCCAAAATTATTGCAACAATACAAAATGCAAAATCATATTTAAAAGTAGTAGCAGAATTTGGCAGCTTTGCCAATTATTTATGGGCATTTACAGATAATAAGGTAGTATATAACCCCTTTGATGGGCTAACTACAAGCAATGAATTATCCGACAAAGTTGCAAAAGACCTTAAAAAGCGCGGCTTTAAATTTATGGGTACAGTTACTTGCTTCTCGTACTTAGAAGCGGTTGGCATCATGAATGACCATGCTACAAATTGCTTTAAGTATGTAAAGCCGGAGGATAGATAGTGTAAAAGGACTCGAACCAAAACGGTTTTGCGCTCAAAATCAGCGGCAGCTAGCGG
>CAYJPF010000019.1:0-16890 GCA_964372025.1 uncultured Peptococcaceae bacterium
CCCCCAACCATACCCGCTTCAGCCCAAAATCAAGTGTTAATCCAACATATATATATAAATTTCCAACTAATTTACAAATTTTGCTTGACCTGCGCCACTTTATATGATACTATATACTTTGCGCTACTATGGATAACTGTCTGCTTTTATCGGCGGCTTAATGTTAGTATGAGGAGTGATTTGCAAAGATGAGATATCCCGTTAAAGAAATTGCCCGGGAAAGACGTAGCTATTCAAGAATACCCGAAGTTTTGGAAATGCCGAATTTAATTGAAGTGCAAAAAAGGTCTTATCAGCATTTTTTGGATGAAGGATTAAGAGAGATTTTTCAAGATGTGTCGCCTATTCAGGATTTTACCGGAAACCTGGTTCTGGAATTTGTGGACTATTCTTTTGGTAAGCCTAAATACGAGGTGGACGAGTGTAGGGAACGGGATGTTACTTTTGCAGCTCCCCTTAGGGTTAAGGTGCGCTTAATCAATAAGGAAAGTGGCGAAGTTAAAGAACAAGAAGTTTTTATGGGCGATTTTCCGCTAATGACCAATAAAGGTACCTTTATTATCAATGGTGCCAAAAGGGTTATCGTTAGCCAATTAGTACGCTCGCCCGGCGTTTACTTCCATGCCAACCTAGACCCCAATGGCGAAAAACTTTTCGGCTCCACCATTATCCCCAATCGCGGTGCTTGGCTCGAGTTCGAAACCGATGTGCAAGGCTACCTTTATGTGAGGGTAGATAGAATGCGCAAAATCCCGGCCACGGTTTTAATTCGCTCCTTAGGCTACTCTACCGATGAAGAAATTTTAGCCCTTTTTGACGATCACCCCGCCGTTAAAATGACCTTGGAAAAAGATATTTCCAATAATACCGATGAAGCCTTAATCGAAATCTATAAACGCTTGCGTCCCGGCGAACCGCCTACCGTTGATTCGGCCAGGCTGCTTTTGCATGGCTTTTTCTTCGATCCCAAGCGCTATGATTTAGGCAAAGTTGGTCGCTATAAATTAGAAAAAAAATTAGCGCATAATATTTTGCGTAATCTAAATGATCAAGGCCTGCTCTGGAGCGATGAAGCCCAGGCCTATATCGAATCCGATGAAGAAAATAACTATAATGACTATCTGCGCCATCTAACTAAACCCGATATTGTCGAAACCATGCGCTACTTCTTGCGCTTAACAGAAGGCAAAGAAATTGCCGACGATATCGACCATCTTGGTAATCGTCGCTTGCGTAGCGTTGGCGAATTGCTGCAAAATCAATTCCGGATCGGTCTTTCCCGTATGGAAAGAGTTGTGCGCGAAAGAATGACCATTCAAGATGTAGAATCAATTACCCCGCAACTTTTGGTTAATATTCGCCCCGTGGTTGCTGCCATTAAAGAGTTCTTTGGCTCTTCGCAGCTATCGCAGTTTATGGATCAAACTAATCCTTTGTCGGAATTAACCCATAAACGCCGCTTATCGGCCTTAGGCCCGGGCGGCTTATCGCGCGAGCGTGCCGGCTTTGAAGTGCGAGATGTTCATCATAGCCACTATGGCCGGATGTGCCCGATCGAAACCCCTGAAGGCCCCAATATCGGCCTAATCGGCGCTTTGTCTACCTTTGCTCGCATTAATGAGTTTGGCTTTATCGAAACCCCTTATCGTAGGGTTGAAAATAAACAAGTTTTAGATCAAATCGATTATCTTTCGGCTGATGAAGAAGATAATTTTGTGGTTGCCCAGGCCAATGAACCCCTAGACGAAAATAATTGCTTTATCAACGAGCGCTTAAATATTCGTCATGGCGACTTAATCGCCATTCGTCCGGCCGAGATGGCTCAATACATGGATGTTAGCCCCAAACAATTAGTATCGGTGGCTACCGCCTTAATCCCCTTCCTCGAGCACGATGATGCTAACCGTGCTTTGATGGGTGCAAACATGCAGCGTCAGGCTGTGCCGCTTTTAGTTACCGATGCCCCCTATGTAGGCACCGGTATGGAATATAAGGCCGCTATCGATTCCTTTGTTGGCGAAATGGCCGAAAATGATGGCGTTATCGAACGGGTTACCGGTAATGAAATTATCGTTAAAACCGATGAAGGCTTGCTGGAAAAGCATCGCTTGCTTAAATTCCAACGCTCTAATCAGGGCACTTGCGTAAACCAAAAGCCGATTGTAGCTAAAGGCCAAGTTGTTAAAAAAGGCCAGCCCATTGCCGATGGCCCTTCTACCGATTTAGGGGAATTAGCCTTAGGCCGTAATGTGTTAATCGCCTTTATGACCTGGGAAGGCTATAATTATGAAGATGCTATCTTGCTTTCCGAAAAATTAGTTAAAGATGATTATTTTACCTCGATTCATATCGAAGAATATGAATGCGATGCCCGCGATACTAAATTAGGCTCGGAAGAAATTACCCGCGATATCCCCAATGTGGGCGAAGATGTGCTAAAAGACTTAGACGACGAAGGCATTATCCGCATTGGTGCCGAGGTTCGCCCCGGCGATATCTTAGTAGGTAAAGTTACCCCCAAGGGCGAAACCGAACTTACCGCCGAAGAACGCCTTTTACGTGCCATCTTTGGCGAAAAAGCCCGCGAAGTTAGGGATACCTCTTTAAGAGTACCCCATGGCGAAAGCGGCATGATTGTAGATGTTCGCACTTTTTATCGCGATAATGGCGACGAGCTCTCGCCGGGCGTAAATAAATTGGTAAGAATTTATGTAGCCCAAAAACGTAAAATTTCGGTTGGCGATAAAATGGCCGGTCGTCACGGTAATAAGGGTGTTGTATCCCGCATTTTGCCGGTAGAGGATATGCCGTTTTTAGCCGATGGCACCCCGATCGAAATTGTGCTTAATCCCTTGGGCGTACCTTCCAGGATGAATATCGGCCAGGTTTTGGAATGCCATTTAGGTTTAGCTGCCAAAACTTTGGGCATTCATGTTGCTACCCCGGTATTTGATGGCGCCAATGAACATGATATTACCAATACCCTAAGAGAAGCCGGCCTAACAGATGATGCCAAATCGGTATTATATGATGGCCGTACCGGCGAACCTTTTGATAATAAAATTACAGCCGGTTATGTTTATATGCTTAAACTTGCTCACTTAGTAGATGATAAAATCCATGCCCGCTCCACCGGCCCCTACTCCTTAGTAACCCAGCAGCCTTTGGGCGGTAAAGCCCAGTTTGGCGGCCAGCGTTTTGGTGAGATGGAGGTTTGGGCTTTAGAGGCTTATGGTGCAGCCTATACCTTGCAGGAAATTTTAACCGTAAAATCCGACGATATTGTGGGCCGTGTTAAAACCTATGAGGCTATCGTTAAAGGCGAAAAAGTGCCCGAGCCCGGCGTGCCCGAATCATTTAAAGTTTTGATTAAAGAATTGCAAAGCTTATGCATGGATGTTAAAGTATTATCCGAAAATAATGAAGTTATCGAAATCCGCGAAGATGATGATGATGTGGTAGAAACCGCTAAAGAATTAGGCTTAGATATCGGCGAATTAAAACCTGCTCCGCCGCTGGTAGAAAATGAAATGGATGATGATGACGACGATTTATTAGATTTGGACGAAAATGTTAATGAAGAAGACGATGATGATGATGATTTGGATTTGGATTTAAGCAAATTACAACTGGTTAAAAATGAATTGGATGAAGATATCCTAGATGATGTAGATTTAGATCAGTTTTAGGGGCTGGCAATAAGCTAGCTTTATGGCCTGAAAATGGTAGTATTCGGAAGGAGAGTTGCAACTTGTTAGATGTTAGCAATTTTGATAGAATGAGAATTGGCCTGGCTTCATCCGAGCAAATAGAAGAATGGTCGCATGGTGAAGTAAAGAAGCCGGAAACAATTAATTACCGTACCCTAAAGCCCGAGCGTGATGGCTTATTCTGCGAGCGTATCTTTGGCCCTACTCGCGATTGGGAATGCCATTGCGGCAAATATAAACGTGTACGCTATAAAGGCATTGTTTGCGATCGCTGCGGGGTAGAGGTTACCCGTGCTAAAGTGCGCCGCGAGCGCTTAGGCCATATTAAATTGGCCACGCCTATCTCGCATATCTGGTATTTTAAAGGCATCCCCAGTAGGATGGGCTTGCTGCTTGATATGTCGCCACGTAATCTGGAAAAAGTATTATACTTTGTTTCTTATGTGGTATTAACCGTAGACGAAGGCTGCGATTTAAACCTATATCAATTATTAACCGAAAATGAATACCGCGAAGCCCGCGATAAATATGGCTATACCTTTACCGTAGGCATGGGGGCAGAAGCCGTTAAAAAGATTTTGATGGCTTTGGATTTGCCCACCTTAGCCGAAGATTTGCGCCGCGAATTAAAAGAAGTTAGCGGCCAACGTAAAGTAAGAGCCATCCGCCGCCTAGAGGTGGTAGAAGCCTTTTTGATGTCCGGCAATTTACCGGAATGGATGATTTTGGATGTAGTGCCGGTTATTCCGCCCGAATTAAGGCCGATGGTGCAATTAGATGGTGGCCGCTTTGCTACCTCTGATTTAAATGATTTATATAGAAGGGTGATTAATCGTAATAATCGCCTCAAGCGTTTGCTGGATTTGGGTGCTCCCGATATCATTGTGCGCAATGAAAAAAGAATGCTGCAAGAGGCAGTAGATGCCTTAATCGATAATGGCCGCCGTGGCCGCCCGGTAACAGGCCCCGGTAATCGTCCTTTAAAATCGCTTTCCGATATGCTTAAAGGTAAGCAAGGCCGTTTCCGCCAAAACTTGCTTGGTAAAAGGGTAGACTATTCCGGCCGTTCGGTTATTGTGGTAGGCCCGGAATTAAAAATGCATCAATGCGGTTTGCCTAAAGAAATGGCCTTAGAGCTATTTAAGCCCTTTGTAATGAAGCGCTTGGTGCGCGATGGCCATGCTCATAATATCAAAAATGCCAAACGCATGGTAGAGCGGGTAAGAGGCGAGGTTTGGGATGTATTAGAAGAAGTTATTAAAGATCATCCTGTTTTGCTTAACCGTGCTCCTACCTTGCATAGATTGGGTATTCAGGCCTTTGAGCCGGTATTGGTAGAAGGGCGCGCCCTGCAAATCCACCCCTTGGTTTGCGCCGCCTATAATGCCGACTTCGATGGCGACCAAATGGCCGTCCATGTGCCTTTATCGGTAGAGGCGCAGTCCGAAGCCCGTATTTTAATGCTATCGGTAAATAATATCTTAAACCCCAAAGATGGCCGCCCGGTGGCTACCCCCACCCAGGACATGGTTTTAGGCTCTTATTATTTAACCGTAGATAAACCCGGCGATCCGGGCGAGGGCAAATGCTTTGTTGATTATGACGAAGCCTATAATGCCTATCTTAACAAAGATATTACCCTTCATTCTTCCATTTATATTACCAAGCCCGAGGGCTGGGATATGTCTTGGAGCAATAAAAGCACCGAAATTCCTTTTGAACAATATCCGGATGGCCGCTATAAGCGCTTTAAAACTACGCTGGGTCGCTTAATTTTTAACTATGAAATACCCATGCAAAAAGAGATGGGCTATTATAATAGTACTGTTGATAAAAAAGTTTTGGGCTCGATTGTCGATCGCTGCTATCGGCGGATGGGCATTTCGATGGCCGCCGAATTATTGGATGGCATTAAGGCCTTAGGCTTTAAATATTCTACCCGTGCCGGCATTACGGTTGGTATTGCCGATATTAAAGTTCCGGCCGCCAAAAAAGAAATTATGGCTAAAGCCGAAGAAAAAGTTTTGGCTATTGATAGCTTCTTCCAGCAAGGTATGGTTAGCGAGAATGATCGCTACAATGAAACCGTTAAGATTTGGCAAAAGGCTACCGATGATGTTACCAAGGCTTTGATGAATAGCTTAGATCCCTTTAACCCGATCTTTATGATGGCCAATTCCGGTGCTCGTGGTAATGTGCAGCAGATTCGTCAGTTAGCCGGTGCTCGTGGCTTGATGGCCGACCCTTCCGGCCGCATCATCGACTTACCGATTAAAGCTAATTTCCGCGAGGGCTTAACCGTTTTAGAATTCTTTACTTCTACCCACGGTGCCCGTAAAGGTTTGGCCGATACCGCCTTAAGAACAGCCGACTCCGGTTATCTAACCCGCCGCTTGGTGGATGTAGCCCAAGATGTAATCGTGCGCGAGGATGATTGCGGCGATACCCAAGGTATTTGGGTAGAGGAAATTGCCAATATCGAGCCTTTAACCGAAAGAATAGAAGGCCGAGTTTTAAATATTGATGTAGTAAATAAAGAAACCGGCGAGATTATTGCCGCTGCCGGCCAAAGCCTAAATATCGAGTTAGCCCAGGAAATCGAAGATTATTTGGCTACCTTACCCGAGGCCGAGCGCAAGGTAAATATTCGTTCGGTACTTACCTGCCGCACCCAATACGGGGTTTGCCGCACCTGCTATGGCCGCAACTTGGCCACCGGCGATGTGGTGGATATCGGCGAGGCGGTTGGTATTATCGCCGCCCAATCAATCGGCGAGCCCGGCACCCAGCTTACCATGCGTACCTTCCATACCGGCGGTGTTGCCGGTGATGATATTACCCAAGGTTTGCCCAGGGTAGAGGAATTATTCGAAGCCCGCAAGCCTAAAGGCCAAGGCCTAATCTCCGAAACCGAGGGTATTGTTAAAATTGGTGAGGAAAAAGGCCGCCGTGCCATCAAGGTAATGGGCCTAGGCGAAGAAGCCAATTTGATTAAAGGCGAATATTTTGTATCTTATGGTTCTACCCTTAAAGTTAGCGAAGGCCAGCAAATTGAGGCCGGCGATGAATTAACCGAAGGTTCGGTAAACCCCCATGATTTATTGGCGGTTAAAGGGGTACGCGGGGTACAGATGTATTTATTACGCGAAGTGCAGCGGGTTTATCGCTTGCAGGGCGTTGATGTAAATGATAAGCATATCGAAGTTATGGTACGCCAAATGCTTAAAAAAGTTAAGGTTGAAGAATCGGGCGATACCCAATTATTACCCGGTGCCTTAGTAGATAGCTTCGATTTCGAAAAAGCCAACCAAGAAATGCTGGAAACCGGCGGCGAATTAGCCACGGCAAAACCCATGCTTTTAGGTATTACTAAAGCATCTTTGGCTACCGATTCCTTCCTATCGGCAGCCTCGTTCCAGGAAACTACCCGCGTTTTAACCGATGCTGCTATTAAGGGTAAAGTTGATACCTTGCTTGGCCTAAAAGAAAATGTTATTATCGGTAAACTTATCCCGGCCGGTACCGGCTTAAGCCGTTATCATGATATTTGGGTAAAAACCGAAGAGGAAATCGAGGCCGAAAAATTAGCCGTTGATGCCGAAGACGAAGAAATTATCAAATCATTAACCGAAACCTTAAATAGTATGGAAAAAGATATTACAAATTTATCAAATACTATGCGAGAAGATATTGACACTGATATAGATTAATGATATAATACTAAAGTACGCTCTTTAAGGAGGGCTTATCTAAAGATGTTTGGCCAGCTTAAAGGCTAAATTTGTGGATTAGCAGAGCGAAGCGTAACAATTTTGTGGCAGGAATTTTTTAATAGTGTATGCTGCCGGCTTGCCGGGTAATTATTAAATCATCCCTTTTTCAAAATTAATTAATAATAGTAGCAATCATCTATGCAGGCGTTTAGCTGGGCTTATGATGATTGCTGCTATTCGATGTTTGTAAACAAGTTTATGATAAAAGGCTCGGAAGGAGGTGGCTGGTTTGGCTACAATTAATCAATTGGTGCGCAATCAAAGAGCAGTTACCGTTAAAAAATCTACTGCTCCTGCATTAAAAGAATGCCCGCAAAAGCGTGGTGTTTGCACCAGGGTATACACAACAACCCCTAAAAAACCTAACTCGGCTTTACGTAAAGTTGCTCGTGTGCGTTTAACCCACGGGGTGGAAGTAACAGCTTATATCCCCGGTATTGGTCATAATTTGCAAGAGCACTCGGTAATCTTGGTGCGTGGCGGCAGGGTAAAGGATTTGCCCGGCGTACGTTATCATATTATTAGAGGGGCTTTAGATACAGCAGGTGTTAATGGTCGTAATCAAGCCCGTAGTAAATACGGCACTAAAAAACCCAAAAAAGCTAAGAGTTAAAGGGGGGAATAAATATGCCTAGGCGTGGTAATATAACCAGAATAGCAGTATTGCCTGATCCAGTTTACGGTGGTACTGTTTTAACTAAATTTATTAATCAAGTAATGCTTGATGGCAAAAAAGGCGTTGCCGAATCAATTGTATACGGCGCTTTTGAGATCATCAAAGAAAAAACCGGCCAAGAGCCGATGGAAATTTTCAATAATGCCCTTAAAAATGCTATGCCGGTACTAGAAGTTAAGGCTCGCCGTGTTGGTGGTGCTAACTATCAAGTACCGATCGAGGTTCGCCCCGATCGCAGACAAGCATTGGGTATCAGATGGTTGGTAATGTTCGCTCGTAAAAGAAATGGCCACAGCATGAGGGAAAAATTAGCTGCCGAATTAATGGATGCTGCTAATAATACCGGCGGAGCCGTTAAGAAAAAAGAAGATACCCACAAAATGGCCGAAGCCAATCGTGCTTTTGCTCATTATCGTTGGTAACTTGCGGAGGAAAGATAATGCCCAGGAAATATCCATTGGATAAATGCAGAAATATCGGTATCATGGCCCATATTGATGCCGGTAAAACTACTACCACCGAAAGAATTTTATTCTATACCGGTAAAGTTCATCGTGTTGGTGAAGTTCATGATGGCGCAGCTACCATGGACTATATGGTACAAGAGCAGGAAAGAGGTATTACCATTACCTCGGCCGCTACCACATGTTTTTGGCGTGATCATCGAATTAATATCATCGACACACCCGGCCACGTTGATTTTACGGTAGAGGTTGAACGCTCTTTAAGAGTTTTAGACGGTGCGGTTGCCGTTTTCTGTTCGGTAGGTGGCGTAGAGCCTCAAAGCGAAACAGTTTGGCGCCAGGCCGACCATTATGGCGTACCTCGTATCGCTTATATCAATAAAATGGACAGAGTCGGTGCCGATTTCTTCCGTGGCGTTGATATGATTAAAGATCGCTTAGGTGCCAATCCGGTTCCTTTGCAATTGCCAATCGGTGCCGAGGATAATTTCACCGGTATTATCGACTTAATCCGGATGAATGCCAATATTTATAAAGATTCCACCGGTAAAGATATCGATATTACCGATATCCCGGCCGAATATATGGAGCAAGCTCAAGAATATCGCCAAAACCTAATCGAAGCCATTGTTGAACATGATGAAGCAATGATGGAAAGATATTTAGAAGATGGCGAATTTACCGAAAAAGAAATTATCGAAGGTGTACGTAAAGCCACTTTGGCCGTACAAATTAATCCCGTACTTTGCGGTTCTTCCTTTAAGAATAAAGGTGTACAGCAATTATTGGATGCCATCGTTGATTACTTGCCCGCTCCTACCGATGTTGAAGCCATTAAAGGTGTAGACGAAGATGGCGAAGATATTGTCCGCAATTCTTCCGATAAAGAGCCCTTCTCGGCCTTGGCCTTCAAAATCGTTACCGACCCCTTTGTTGGTAAATTAACTTTCTTCCGTGTTTATTCCGGCGTTTTAACCAATGGTTCTTATGTTTATAATAGCACCAAAGGTAAGCGCGAGCGGGTAGGACGTTTGCTGCAAATGCATGCTAATCACCGCGAGGAAGTAACCGAAGCCTATGCCGGCGATATTTTAGCCGCCGTTGGCTTTAGGGATACCACCACCGGCGATACCCTTTGCCCGGAAGATAATGTAGTAGTATTAGAATCTATGGACTTCCCGGATCCGGTTATCGATGTAGCCATCGAGCCCAAAACCACTGCCGATCAAGAGAAAATGGGCGTTGCCCTTTCTAAATTGGCCGAGGAAGATCCTACCTTCAAAGTACGTACCGACCACGAAACCGGCCAAACCTTAATTGCCGGCATGGGCGAATTACACTTAGAAATTATCGTCGACCGCCTCTTAAGAGAGTTTAAGGTTGATGCTAATGTAGGTAAACCGCAGGTTGCTTATCGCGAAACTATTCGTGGCACTGTTAAAGGTGTTGGTAAATATGTTAAGCAAAGCGGCGGCCATGGTCAGTACGGTCACTGCGTAGTAGAGTT
This sequence comes from uncultured Peptococcaceae bacterium, assembly GCA_964372025.1. Classification (GTDB taxonomy): domain Bacteria; phylum Bacillota; class Dehalobacteriia; order UBA4068; family UBA4068; genus CAYJBP01. Next base: position 10,131 of record CAYJPF010000019.1, read on the forward strand.
CTCGCCCTTAGAGGCCGGTGAAGGCTTCCTGTTCGAGAGCAAAATTGTCGGCGGCGTTATCCCCAAAGAATTTATTGGGCCGGTTGAAAACGGTATTAAAGAATCTTTGGATAATGGTATTATTGCCGGCTTCCCGGTTGTTGATGTTAAGGCCACTTTGATCGATGGTTCTTATCATGATGTAGACTCCTCTGAGGTTGCCTTTAAAGTTGCCGGTTCGATGGCCTTTAAAGATGCTATGCCTAAAGCCAATCCGGTATTGATGGAGCCGATTTTTAAAATCGAAATCCTTACCCCGGATGAATACATGGGCGATGTTATTGGCGATTTAAGCGCCAGACGTGGCCGCATGGAGGGCATGGAGCCCAGAAGTGGTGTTCAGGCTATTCGTGGTTTTGCTCCGCTTTCGCAAATGTTTGGCTATGCCACCGATTTGCGCTCGCGTACCCAAGGCCGTGGTACCTATACCATGCAGTTCTCGCATTATGAGGAAGTGCCTAAGAGTGTGGCCGAAGATATCGCCACCAAAAAAGGCTTTTAATTATACAATTTTAACAATTAATTGATGGAGGTAAAAAAATGGCTAAGCAAAAATTTGAAAGAAACAAACCCCACGTTAATGTAGGTACCATTGGTCACGTTGACCATGGTAAAACTACCTTAACCGCAGCAATTACCCAGTGCTTAAGCACCGCAGGCGGCGCTGTAGCTACCGCCTATGACCAAATCGACAAAGCTCCGGAAGAAAAAGCTCGTGGTATCACGATTAATACCGCCCACGTAGAATACGAAACCGAAGCTCGTCACTATGCCCATGTTGACTGCCCCGGCCACGCCGACTATGTTAAAAACATGATCACCGGTGCTGCTCAAATGGACGGCGCTATCTTAGTAGTTAGTGCTGCTGATGGCCCGATGCCCCAAACCCGCGAGCATATCTTGCTTGCCCGCCAGGTTGGCGTTCCTTTTATCGTAGTATTCTTAAACAAGGCCGACCAAGTTGACGATGCCGAGTTAATGGAATTAGTAGAAATGGAAGTTCGTGAGCTATTAAGCGAATACGATTTCCCCGGTGATGATATTCCGATTATCTCCGGTTCTGCTTTAAAAGCTTTAGAAAGCGCCGGCGTTGGTGCCGATGCTGAGCCGATCTGGGAGTTGATGAAAGCTGTTGATAGCTACATCCCCACCCCCGAGCGTGATAATGATAAGCCTTTCATCATGCCGATCGAAGACGTTTTCACCATTACCGGTCGTGGTACCGTTGTTACCGGCCGTGTAGAGCGTGGTCAAGTTAAAGTTGGCGATAAGATCGAAATCGTTGGCTTAAACGAAGAGAGCAAAGAAACCACCATTACCGGTGTTGAAATGTTCCGTAAATTACTCGATTATGCCGAAACCGGCGATAATGTTGGCTGCTTACTTCGCGGTGTAGACCGTAATGATGTAGAGCGTGGCCAAGTTCTTGCTAAACCCGGCAGCATTAAGCCTCATACCAAATTTAAAGGCGAGGTTTATGTTCTTACTAAAGAAGAGGGTGGCCGTCATACTCCGTTCTTTAACGGTTATCGCCCCCAATTCTACTTCCGTACAACCGACGTTACCGGTGTTGCTCAATTACCGGAAGGCGTAGAAATGGTAATGCCCGGCGACAATATTCAAATGAATATTGAATTAATCACCCCCATTGCTATTGAAGAAGGTTTACGTTTTGCTATCCGCGAAGGCGGCCGCACCGTTGGTTCGGGCGTTGTTACCGGTCTTAATGTTTAATTAGGTTTTTAGGCTAGCGGTGCGCTAGTACCGCTAGCCTTTAAATAGCAGCTTTTGCTGCAAAAAACGATGAAGCGGGAGGTTGCCTGCCGAACGAGTCGGGAGGGATATTTCCGCCGAGAATTGCCCGTACTTGATATGGGTGAAGAAGGAGGTTTAATAATGGCAGAACAAAAGATTAGAATTAGGTTAAAGGCTTATGATCATCGTTTGCTTGATCAGTCGGCCGCCAAAATCGTGGAAACAGCCAAAAGAACAGGTGCTTCGGTAAGTGGCCCTATTCCTTTGCCCACCGAAAAAAATATCTATACCATACTGCGTTCGCCCCATGTGAATAAAGATTCGAGAGAGCAGTTTGAAATGCGAACCCACAAGCGCCTCATTGATATTCTTGAGCCAACGCCCAAGACGATGGACTCTTTAATGCGGTTGGATTTGCCTGCCGGCGTAGATATCGAAATTAAGTTGTAGCGCTTGTTTAAAAAATATAGGCACACACGGTAGCGTGGGTATCAATATATAACAAGTATGTAAATCCTGCTTAGATTTAGCAGGTTAGATAATGAAACGGAGGTGCGCAATATGCCGAAAGCTATACTCGGCAAAAAGCTGGGCATGACTCAAATTTTTAATCCCGAGGGTAAACTTATACCGGTAACCGTAATTTCGGCCGGCCCTTGTGTGATTGCCCAGATTAAGACCATGGAAAATGATGGCTATCAAGCCGTACAATTAGGATATGGTGCTGCTAAGGCCGCCAGAACTAATAAACCCGCCACTGGTCATTGCCAAAAGGCCGGGATTGAATTGGTAAGACACTTTAAGGAAATTCGCTTAGACGATATTGCCGATTATCAATTAGGCCAAGAAATTAAGGCAGATTTATTTGCCGCAGGAGAAAAAGTAGATATTTCCGGCATTAGCCGTGGTAAAGGCTTTGCCGGTACCATTAAGCGTTGGAATGATTCGCGCGGCCCGATGAGCCATGGTTCTAAATCTCATCGTCGTCCGGCTTCTACCGGTGCTAAAGGCCCTGCCAGGGTATTTAAAGGTAAACATTCGCCCGGTCATATGGGTCATGAAAAAGTTACCATTCAAAACTTAGAAATTATTCGTGTAGATGTTGAACGTAATTTGCTTTTAGTCAAGGGTGCCGTGCCCGGCCCCAAAGAAGGTTTATTGCTGATTAAGAGCACAATTAAATCGGCATAATCGCAGAAAGGAGGGCAAGCATGACAACAGTAAGTGTTTATAATAAAGAAGGCGCTCAAGTTGGCGAAGTTGAATTAAACCCGGCTATTTTTGAAAAACAAATTAATGTGCCGGTAATGCATCAGGCCGTTAGAGTTTATCTAAATTCGCAGCGTCGTGGTACTCATTCTACTAAAACCCGTGCCGAAGTTTCCGGCGGTGGTAAAAAGCCTTGGCGTCAAAAAGGCACCGGCCGTTCCAGCTTTGGTAGCTCGCGTAACCCGGTATGGAAAGGCGGCGGCGTTGCCTTTGGCCCCAGCCCCCGCTCGCATAGCATTGATATGCCTAAAAAAATGCGCCGTTTGGCCTTGCTTTCGGCTTTATCTTCTAAAGTACAAGAAGGTAATTTGGTGGTAGTTGACGATTTAAATTTTGCAGCTCCCAAAACCAAAGAAATGGCCAGGGTTTTAGCTAATTTACAAGCAGGTAATGCTTTAATCGTTTTAGAAAAAGAAAATACAGCCGCTGCTTTATCCGCCCGTAATATTCAGGGGGTAAATACCGCTCCGGTAAACGGCTTAAATACCTACAAAGTTTTGTACAACGACAAATTGGTATTAAGCAAAGCAGCTTTGGCTTCTTTAGAGGAGGTGCTGGGTTAATGCGTAATCCTCATGATGTATTAGTTCGCCCCATGGTTTCGGAAAAGTCTTTAATGCTAATGGAAGAAAACAAATATGTTTTTGTAGTTAATAAAGATGCTAATAAAATCGAAATCAAATATGCGATCGAAAAATTATTTAATGTTAAGGTAGAAGATGTTACCACCCATATTATAAAAGGCAAAATGCGCCGCATGGGTCGTACCCAGGGTAAGCGCCCTGATACCAAGCGTGCTATCGTTAAGCTGGCAGCCGGTAATTCGATACCGATCTTTGCCGACTTGCAGTAGTAAACAAAGGAGGAAAGCTTAAATGGGAATTAAAAAATATAAACCTACTTCTCCCGGTCGTCGTGGGATGACGGTTTCCACCTTTGAGGAAATCACTACTAATAAGCCGGAGAAATCATTATTAGAGCCGCTAAAGCGTACAGGCGGCCGCAATAATCAAGGCCGTTTAACTACCCGTCATCAGGGCGGCGGCCATAAAAAGCAATACCGTATTATCGATTTTAAGCGTACCAAGGATAATATACCTGCTAAAGTAGCCACCATCGAGTACGATCCTAATCGTACCGCCAATATTGCACTTTTGCATTATGCCGATGGCGAAAAGCGTTATATTTTAGCCCCGCATACTGTTAAAGTAGGCACCGTGCTATTTTCCGGCGAAGGCGCCGATATTAAGCCCGGCAATGCTTTACCTTTATCGGCCATCCCGGTTGGTACTGTTGTCCATAATGTAGAACTACGTCCCGGCCAAGGTGGTCAGTTGGCCAAAGCCGCCGGTACTTCGATTCAGTTAATGGCTAAAGAGGGCAAATATGCCACCTTACGTATGCCTTCCGGAGAAATGCGTATGGTTTTAGCCAATTGCCGCGCCACTGTTGGCCAAGTAGGTAATATCGATCAGGAAAATATCAATATCGGTAAAGCCGGCCGCAGCCGTTGGATGGGCATTCGCCCTGCTAACCGCGGTGTAGTAATGAATCCTTGCGATCACCCGCATGGTGGTGGTGAGGGTCGTAGCCCGGTTGGCCGTAATCCGGTTACCCCTTGGGGCAAGCCGGCATTGGGTGCCAAAACTCGCAAAAAGAAAAAAGCTTCGAATCGCATGATTATTAAGCGGCGTAAGTAGCGAAGGGAGGATATAGCAAATGGGTAGATCTGTAAAGAAAGGCCCTTTTTGCGAAGAGCGTTTGCTCTCTCGTATAGAAGCGATGAATGAAAGCGGCGACAAAAAGGTAATTAAAACTTGGTCGCGTGCTTCGACAATATTCCCGCAAATGGTAGGTCATACCATTGCCGTACACGACGGCAGAAAACATGTACCGGTATATGTTACCGAAGATATGGTTGGTCATAAATTAGGAGAATTTGCTCCTACCCGTTATTACAGAGGTCATGCCAATACAACCGAGCGTTCTAGCGGTTTAAGGTAGAGAGGAGGATCTGTTTTGGAAACTAAAGCAGTAGCAAAATATATCCGCATTTCTCCCTATAAGGTTCGTTTGGTTACTAAACTTATAGCCGGTAAAAATGTGGATGAGGCGGATGCAATTTTAAAGTTTACGCCTAATCGTGCCGCCGAGGCGGTAATTAAAGTATTACGTTCTGCCGTGGCTAATGCCGAGCATAATTTGGAATTAGCTCATGATGATTTAGTAGTTATCGGTGCATATGTTGATGAAGGCCCGGTAATTAGGCGTTTTAAGCCCAGAGCCATGGGTAGAGCCGATAGAATGTTGCATCGCACCAGCCATATTACTGTGGTTGTCGGTGTAAAAGAGGAGGTATAAGCGTGGGTCAAAAAGTAAATCCAAAAGGTTTTCGCGTTGGCGTTATCAAAGATTGGGACGCACGTTGGTACGCCAATAAAAAAGATTTTAAAGATTTCCTATACGAAGATTATCTTTTGCGCAAACATGTAAAAACCAAGCTTTATGATAGCGGTATTTCTAAAGTAGATATCGAACGTGCCGGCGGCCGGGTTAAGATTAATATCTTTACCGCCAAGCCCGGTATTGTTATCGGCCGCGGTGGCCAAGAAGTAGAGGTTTTGCGCAAAGAATTGGAAAAGATTTCCGGCAAAAAAGTTTCGGTTAATATTACCGAAGTAAAGCGCCCGGAAATGGATGCCCAATTGGTTGCCGAAAATGTAGCCAAATCTTTAGAGCAACGTATTGCTTTTAGACGTGCTATGAAGCAAACTGTTAGCCGCACCATGCGTATGGGCGCCGAAGGTATTAAAATCATGTGTGCCGGCCGTTTAGCCGGGGCCGAGATTGCTCGTACCGAATGGTATGCCGAAGGTAAAGTACCGCTGCATACATTACGTGCCGATATCGACTATGCTTTTGCCGAAGCAAATACTGCTTATGGTAAAATCGGGGTTAAGGTGTGGATTTATAAAGGTGAAGTTTTGCCGCAAAAGACTATTAAGCCGGTTGCGGCTGCCGTGGAGGAGGGCGAGTAAATGTTATTGCCAAAAAGAGTAAAATACCGCCGTCAGCACCGTGGTACCATGAAAGGCGCTGCCCATAAGGGTAATTTTGTCAGTTATGGTGAATTCGGGATGCAAGCTTTGGAATGCGGTTGGATTACCAGCCGTCAAATCGAAGCCGCCCGTATCGCGATGACACGTTATATTAAACGTGGCGGTCAGGTATGGATTAAAATATTCCCTCATAAACCGGTTACCGAAAAACCGGCCGAAACCCGCATGGGTTCCGGTAAAGGTTCGCCGGAATATTGGGTAGCTGTTGTTAAGCCGGGCCGGGTAATGTTTGAAATTGCCGGTGTGCCCGAAGATGTAGCTAAAGAAGCTATTCGCTTAGCCCAGCATAAATTGCCAATTAAAACCAAATTTGTAAAACGTCAAGAAATGGGTGGTGAAGCTAATGAAAGCTAAGGAATTGCGCGATCTCACTGTTGAAGAATTAGTGAGAAAAGAAGGCGATTTAAAAGAAGAACTTTTTAACTTACGCTTTCGTTTGGCCACCGGTCAGTTAGATAATCCGATGACCATCAAAGCTGTTAAAAAAGATATGGCCAGAGTTAAAACTATTATTCGCCAAAAAGAGCTTGAAAAAGCTCAATAAGCCGGAAGGAGGAAAATTAAATGGTAGAAGCAAG
>CAYJPF010000019.1:16900-33377 GCA_964372025.1 uncultured Peptococcaceae bacterium
AAGCAAGAAATTTCCGCAAAACACGTATTGGCATTGTTGCCAGCGATAAAATGGATAAAACTGTTGTGGTTCGTGTTGATACCCGGGTGCGCCATCCCCTTTACGGCAAGATTACCAGTTCCAGTAAAAAATTCAAGGCTCATGATGAAAATAATGAAGCCAAAATCGGTGATAAGGTGTTAATTGCCGAAACTCGCCCCTTATCTAAGGATAAGCGTTGGAGAGTTATAGAAATTATGGAAAAGGCGCCGATTGTTTAGGTTTAGGAGTATATCCAACCTTAGTAAATTTTTAATTTAAGAAAGGGGGCGGCTTAATTGATTCAAGCCGAAACCAGATTAAGAGTCGGCGATAATACCGGTGCTAAAGAATTGCTTTGCATTAAAGTACTGGGTGGCTCTCGCCGCAAATATGCTACTGTGGGCGATATTATTATCTGTTCCGTAAAGGAAGCCAGCCCAGGTGGTGTAGTTAAAAAAGGTGATGTAGTACGTGCTGTTATCGTACGCACCAAAAAGGAAATTCGTCGTCCGGATGGTTCTTATATTCGCTTTGACGAAAATTCCGGCGTAATTATCAATGATGCAAATCAACCGCGCGGTACCCGTATATTCGGGCCGGTAGCCAGGGAATTAAGGGATAAAGATTTTATGAAAATCATCTCTTTGGCTCCCGAAGTGCTTTAAGGCGGAGGTGAATTATGAACAATAATAAAACCAAAATGCATGTCAAAAAAGGCGACTCGGTAGTAGTTATTGCCGGTAAAGATGCAGGCGCTAAAGGTAAGGTAATTGATGTAGATACCAAAAACTCCCGCGTATTCGTGGATAAAGTTAATGTGGTAAGCCGTCATACCAAACCTACCCAAGGTGCTCCGCAAGGCGGCATAGTTAAAAAAGAAGCCGCCATTGCATCTTCTAATGTTATGCCTTTTTGCTCGAAATGCAATAAAGGTGTAAGGGTACAAAAAGAAATTTTAGCTAATGGAAATAAAATTCGTAAATGCGCTAAATGCGGCAATCATTTCGATAAATAGTGGGGGAAGGAGGAGAAGACTGTGACTCCCAGATTAAAAGAACGCTACAATGGGGAAATTCGCAAAAACTTACAAGATAAATTTAAATATCAAAATGTAATGGAAATCCCCAAAATGGAAAAAATTGTTATTAATATGGGCTTAGGCGAGGCCATTGCCAACCCTAAAGCTTTAGATTCGGCCATTGCCGATTTAACCACAATTTCCGGCCAAAAGCCAATTGTTACCAAGGCCAAAAAGTCGATCGCGGCTTTTAAATTGCGCCAAGGTATGTCTATCGGCTGCAAAGTAACTTTGCGTGGCGATAGAATGTATCAATTTGTTGATAAATTAATATCTGCTGCTATCCCCCGGGTAAGGGACTTTAAAGGTGTTTCGGCTAAGGCTTTTGATGGCCATGGCAACTATACCTTAGGTTTAAAAGAGCAGTTGATTTTCCCGGAAATTGAATACGATAAAATTGATAAACTTCGCGGTATGGAAATTGCCTTTGTTACATCGGCTAAAACCGACGAAGAATGCAAAGAGCTACTTGCCCAAATGGGTATGCCCTTTGCCGACAAGTAAGCCTTGAAGGAGGAGGGAAAGTCGTGGCTAAAACTTCAATGAAGGTAAAGCAAAAGCGTGAACCAAAATTTAGCGTAAGAGGATATAATCGCTGCAATATCTGCGGTCGTCCTCATGCTTATATGCGTAAATTCGGCATTTGCCGTATTTGTTTCCGCGGATTGGCCTATAAAGGAGAAATCCCCGGTGTTACCAAGTCCAGCTGGTAATTCGGGAAATGGAAGGAGGTATTTTCTATGGTTGTAACAGATCCGATTGCAGATTTTTTAACTAGAATCCGCAATGCCAATATGGTATATATGGAAAAGGTGGAAATCCCCGCTTCTAAAACCAAAATGGCGATGGCTGCTATTTTGAAAGAAGAAGGTTTCATCAAAGATATAGAATATATTGAAGATGGTAAGCAAGGCATTATTCGCCTTTATCTAAAATATAGCGGTTCTAAAGACCGTGTTATTTCTGGGTTAAAGCGTATTAGCCGCCCCGGTTTGCGTGTTTATGCTCGCAAAGATGAATTGCCGAAAGTTTTAGGTGGCTTAGGTGTTGCCATTATATCCACTTCCGGCGGGCTAATGACAGATAAAGCCGCTCGTAAGCAAGGTGTAGGTGGCGAAGTATTGTGCTATGTGTGGTAAATAACCGCTGCAGGAGGTGTAAAGATGTCTCGCGTTGGTAAATCGCCAATCGTTTTGCCTGAAGGCGTAACTGCCACAATTTCCGGCAATGCGGTTGAAATTAAAGGGCCGAAAGGCGTACTAAATAGGGAGTTTTCCCCTAAAATTGGAATTGCTCTTAATGATGGTATTATCACTGTTACTCGTAGCAGCGATGTTCCCCAAGAAAGAGCTTTACATGGCTTAACCAGAGCCTTAATAAATAATATGGTAGTTGGTGTTTCCAAGGGTTTCGAAAAGCATTTGCTTTTAGTAGGTGTAGGTTACAGAGCCGCAATGAACGGCACTAAGCTTGCCCTAACCGTTGGTAAATCCCATCCGGTAGAAATGGATCCCGGTGCAGATTTAACTGTAGCAGTTCCCCAGCCTACCAGCATTATAGTTAGCGGTATCGATAAAGAAAAGGTTGGCGCTTTTGCGGCTAATATCCGCGAAGTTCGTCCGCCGGAGCCTTATAAAGGCAAAGGTATTCGCTATGCTGATGAAGTTGTCAAACGTAAAGCCGGTAAAACCGGTGCTAAATAACCATTAAGATTAGCAATATTTCTTAATCGGTGAAAGGAAGGGACAAAATGTTTAAAAGGATTAATCGTAAAGCTATACGAGCCAAAAAGCATTATCGGATTCGTCGCCATATTAATGGCCGTGCCGATTGCCCTCGTTTGGCAGTATATCGCAGCAATAAGCATATTTATGCGCAATTGATAGATGATGTTGCCGGTACTACTTTAGCCAGCGCTTCCAGCAACGAAGCTGCTCTTAAAGGCGAAAGCGGCTCTAATAAAGAAGCCGCCAAAAAAGTTGGCTTAAAGCTAGCCGAAAATGCTAAAGCAAAAGGCATTTCGCAAGTAGTATTCGATCGTGGAGGCTTAATTTATCATGGTCGTGTGGCAGCACTTGCCGAAGGCGCCAGAGAAGGCGGCCTCGATTTTTAGGCGAAGGAGGGTATGTTAATGGCAAGAGATTTCGGAAGAGATAATCGTGATCGTAATCGTGATAAAAACCAAGAACCACCGGAGTTTCAGGAAAAAGTAGTATTTATTAACCGCGTGGCCAAAGTTGTAAAAGGCGGTCGTCGTTTTAGCTTCAGCGCTTTAGTTGTAGTAGGCGATGGCAAAGGCCGTGTTGGCATGGGTATGGGCAAAGCTGCCGAAGTACCGGAAGCCATCCGTAAGGGTGTAGAAGATGCCAAAAAGCATTTAGTAAATGTGCCTATCTTAAATTCCACCGTGCCGCATGAAGTTATCGGCCGTTATGGTGCCGGCGCTGTTTTAATTAAGCCAGCTGCCAAAGGTACCGGCGTTATTGCCGGTGGCCCGGTGCGTGCCGTACTGGAATTAGCCGGTATTAAAAATATTTTGACCAAATCTTTGGGGTCGAATACAGCCATCAATATGGTTAGAGCAACCATTGCCGGGCTGGAATCCTTAAAGACAGTAGAAGAAGTTGCTCGTCTAAGAGGTAAAACACCTGAAGAGATTTTGGGTTAAGGAGGGAATATTAATGGCAAAAATCAAAATTTCCTTAACAAAAAGCCCGATTGGCTATAATAAAAAGCAAAGGGCTACCGCAGAATCCTTAGGGTTAAGAAAACTGCAATCTTCGGCAATCCATAATGATACTCCGGATATTAGGGGCAAAGTAGCAAGCATTGCACATTTGCTCACCGTAGAAGAAATTGCCGAGTAATAGGGAGGTGTAAGCAAATGAAGCTTCATGAATTAGCCCCGGCTCCCGGTAGTCGTCAAAAGCCGCTAAGGGTGGGTCGTGGTACAGGCTCGGGCACCGGTAAAACCAGTGGTCGTGGTCATAAAGGCCAAAAATCTCGTTCCGGCGGTGGTGTACGCCCCGGTTTTGAAGGTGGCCAAATGCCCCTTTCTCGCCGTTTGCCTAAGCGTGGTTTTACCAATGTTTGGAAAAAGCAAATCGTTAATATCGATTTAAGCGCTTTAGAGCAATTCGAGAATGGCACAGTAGTAACCACCGAACTTTTAATCGAAAGCGGCCTAATTAAAAAAGCTGCCGATGGTGTTAAAGTTTTAAATAATGGCGAATTAACCAAAAAGTTAACCGTTAAGTTAGCTACCAGTAAATCTGCAGAGGAAAAAATCACTGCTTTAGGCGGAAAAGTAGAGGTGAAGTAAGTGTTTCAGACATTGATTAATGCTTGCAAAATCCCCGAGGTAAGAGCTAAGCTATTATTTACTTTAGCTATGCTTGCTATCTTTCGCTTAGGTTCGCATATTCCGGTTCCGGGTATTGATCCTGCTCAGGTAGAAGCTTTGCTGGGTAATGATTTATTCGGTATGGCCGATATCCTAACCGGTGGTGCGCTGCTTAATTTAACCATCTTTGCTATGGGTATTATTCCCTATATTAATGCCTCGATTATTATTCAGCTATTAACTATGGTTGTACCGTATTTCGAGCGTTTAGCCAAAGAAGGCCAAGAAGGCAGAAAAAAAATGAGCCAATATACCCGCTATGGGGCAATTGGTTTAGGTTTTATCCAGGCTTTAGTTATGTCGATCTATTTACAAAGCGCCATGACTAATCCCAATGCATGGACGATTTTAGTTTCGGCCATTACCCTAACCGCCGGTACCGCATTTTTGATGTGGTTGGGCGAATTAATTACCGAGCACGGTATCGGTAATGGTATTTCTTTAATCATCTTTGGCGGTATCGTTTCGCGTTTACCGTCGGGTATTAATACTTTAGTGCAATATGTACAAACCGGTACTACCTCGGTAATTGCAGTTATTATCTTTGTAATAGTTGCAGTATTGATGGTAACAGGTGTTGTAGCAGTGCAGGAGGCCCAAAGAAGGGTGCCTGTGCAATATGCCAAAAGGGTAGTAGGGCGTAAGATGTATGGTGGCCAAAGCACCCATATCCCGATGAAAATTAATCAGGCAGGCGTTATCCCGATTATTTTCTCTACGGCTATTCTTACTTTCCCCGGTATTATCGCCGGATTTTTCCCCGATAATGCTTTTGCTCAAGGCGTATTAAATGTTCTTAATTTCCAGCATCCGGTATATATTATTTTATATGCCATCTTTATCTTCGGTTTTACCTATTTTTATACAGCAGCTACTTTTAATACAGTTGATATTGCTGATAATTTGCGTAAAAATGGTGGTTTTATCCCCGGCTTGCGCCCGGGTAGGCCTACCGGTGAATACCTTGATAAAGTTTTATCTAGGCTAACTTTTTCCGGAGCAACCTTTTTAACTATTATTGCTTTAATGCCCAGCATTTTTATGGCAATATCGGGTATGAACCTCTATTTCGGCGGTACTTCTTTATTGATTGCTGTTGGTGTAGCACTTGATACCATGAAGCAGATAGAATCGCATTTATTAATGCGTCATTATCAAGGCTTTATGAAATAAAGGGGATAAGTTCATGCAAATAATTTTATTGGGTCCTCCCGGTGCGGGCAAAGGTACTCAATCCGATAATTTGGTAAAATTGCTAGCCATTCCCCATATCTCCACCGGGGATATGTTTAGGGCAGCTATTAAATCGGCTACGCCACTTGGCATCGAGGCCAATAACTATATGCATCAGGGTTTATTGGTTCCCGATAACCTAACTGTAGCCATCGTAAAAGACCGGCTTCAGCAAGTAGATTGCAAAGATGGCTTCTTATTAGATGGCTTTCCGCGCACTATTGCTCAGGCCGAGGCTTTAGATCAAATTTTAGAAGAACTAAATTTACCGATAACGGCTGTGCTAAATATTGCTGTTCCTAAGGATAAGCTAATTAGCCGCCTAACCGGTAGATGGATGTGTTCTGGTTGCGGCAGTATTTATCATTTGCTATATAATGCGCCTGCTATCGAAGGTGTGTGCGATACTTGCGATAGCCCATTATATCAGCGCAATGATGATAAAGCGGAAACTGTCAATAGCCGATTAGATGTGTACGAAGAGCAAACCGCGCCTTTGATTGCCTATTATCAGCAAAAGCAACTTTTGCAAGTAATAGATGGCGATCAACCGATGAATCAGGTTTTAGATGATTTGGCTAAGGCGCTAAATAAGTTTGATGATAACTAATCTGATTCGGTTACTCTCGTTTTCATTTGTTAAGAGTTAGTAGATATTATCAAAGGGGAAGGTATGGCAAAAAGTTTAAACCATCTGGATGATGCTATTAATACTAAGGAAAAAGACCTACTAACCTCAAAGTATGATTTGGCTTTAGGGCAAATAGTAAAATCATTAACAGGGCGCGATAAAGATAATTATTATTTAATTATTGGTATTGATAATAATATGCTTATCCTGGCCGATGGCCGCAAACGCCCTGTTGGTTTCCCCAAGAAGAAAAATATCCGCCATGTTCAAAAATGCAATTTGTTTGCGGCTGATCAAACTGTTTTTGAGCAAGGCAATAGTTTAACTGATGAACAAGTACGGGCTTACCTTAAGGCAAGCCGGTTGCTTAGCAAGTGAATGAAATAAGGAGGGCAAATATGTCTAAACAAGATGCGATTGAAATCGACGGTGTTGTAATAGAGCCATTGCCAAATGCGATGTTTACGGTAGAACTTAGCAATGGCCATCGGATTTTGGCGCATATTTCCGGCAAAATTCGCACCAATTATATCCGGATATTGCCGGGCGATAAAGTAACGGTTGAATTGAGTCCTTACGATTTAAAGCGGGGCCGAATCACCTATAGATATAAATAGTATGGATTGTGCTTAATATAAGGAGGTTTTTCGATGAAGGTTAGAGCTTCTGTAAAACCAATATGCGAAAAGTGTAAAGTAATTAAAAGACGGGGCAAAGTAATGGTAATTTGCTCCAATACCAAGCATAAGCAAACCCAAGGTTAATTGGGTAGTGTATATTTTGGAGGTGTTACATTAAATGGCACGTATTGCTGGCGTAGACTTGCCCAGAGATAAAAGGGTAGAAATAGGTCTTACCTATATTTATGGTGTAGGCTTAAAAACTTCTCAAAAAATTCTTGCCGAAGCCGGGGTTAATCCCGACACCAGAGTAAGAGATTTAACCGAAGACGAAACGATTAAAATTCGTGAAGTTTTAGGACGCACCTGTCATGTTGAGGGCGATTTACGCCGAGAAATTGCCCTAAATATTAAACGTTTAGGCGAAATTGGCTGCTATCGCGGTATTCGTCATCGCAGAGGCTTGCCGGTTCGTGGGCAAAAAACCAAAACCAATGCCCGTACCCGTAAAGGTCCTAAGCGTACAGTAGGCGCTAAAAGGAAGAAATAAGAAAGGAGGTTAAGATTATGGCTCGTAGACAAACGAGAAGAAGAAAAGACAGAAAAAATATCGATTCCGGGGTGGCACATATTCAGTCCACTTTTAATAATACTTTAATTAGTATTACCGATAAAAGCGGTAATGCCATATCTTGGTCCTCCGCAGGAGCCATGGGCTTTAAGGGTTCGCGTAAAAGCACCCCTTTTGCTGCCCAAATGGCTGCCGAAGTAGCTGCTAAGGAAGCTATGGAGCATGGTATGCGTTCGGTTGAATGTTTAGTAAAAGGGCCTGGTTCGGGCCGCGAAGCAGCTATCCGCTCTTTGCAAGCCGCCGGGCTTGAAGTTAGCATGATTAAAGATGTTACTCCTATTCCTCATAATGGCTGCAGACCGCCTAAGAGAAGAAGAGTATAACAGGAGGTGAGCTAAATGGCAGTAAATAGAGATCCAATTTTGAAAAAATGCCGTTCCTTGGGCATCGAGCCTACTTGGATGGGTATTCATAAAGAATCCGATCGTCAACCCAAAAAATCCAATAAAAAAATGAGCAACTATGGTATGCAATTGCGCGAAAAACAAAAAGCCAAGTTTATTTATGGCGTTTTGGAAAAGCAATTCCGCAATACCTTTAAAAAGGCCGAAAAGAAAAAAGGCTTAACCGGCGAAAACCTATTGATTATGCTGGAAAGCCGCTTGGATAATGTTGTTTTCCGCCTTGGCTTTGCTTCCTCGCGTAGAGAAGCCCGCCAATTAGTAACCCATGGCCATTTTATGGTTAATGGCAAAAAGGTGGATATTCCTTCCTATGCTTGCAAGGCAGGCGATACTATTCAAGTAAAAGAAAAGAGCATCAACTCTCCCAAATTTAAGGAAATGAAAGGCTCTTTGGTTGCTGTTCCGGCTTGGTTATCTACCGATTTGGAAAAATTCGAGGGTAAAGTAATCGAATTACCTAACCGCGAGCAAATCGATGTACCGGTTGATGAGCAGTTAATCGTTGAATTATATTCTAAGTAAAATTGTATTCCCTAAAAGGCATCCGTAACAGGTAGCCCGGAAAATGTTCAATATTAGGAGGGTTTAATTTGTTTGGAATTGAAAAGCCAAGAATACAATGCGAAAAAATGGAAGCCGATAATTCCTATGGCAGATTTGTGGTAGAGCCTTTAGAGCGAGGCTATGGCATGACTTTAGGCAATTCCCTAAGAAGGGTTCTGTTATCTTCTTTGCCGGGAGCTGCGGTAACCGCTGTAAAAATTGATGGTGTATTGCATGAGTTTTCTACTGCCCCCGGGGTAGTAGAGGATATCACCGATATCATCCTTAATTTAAAAAAGCTGGCCGTAAAAATGCATTGTGATGATCCACGCACCATTTTTATTGATGCAAATGGTGCCGGGCAAGTATTTGCTTCCGATATCAAAACCGATCCCGATGTAGAAATTTTAAATCCCGATCATTATATCGCCACCTTAGACGAGGGCGGCGCCTTAAGGATGGAAATTTCGGTTGCAAAGGGCAGAGGCTATGTAAGTGCCGAGAAGAATAAACAAGAGGGCCAGCCGATTGGAATTATCCCGGTTGATTCACTTTTCTCGCCGGTAATCAAAGTTAATTTTGCAGTAGAAGATACCAGGGTTGGTCAGCATACCGATTATGATAAGCTAACCTTAGATGTATGGACAGATTGCACAATCTGCCCGGACGAAGCCATTAGTGCCTCGGCCCATATCCTTACCGAATACCTGGATTTATTTGTAGAATTAACCGAATCGATGTCTACCGAAGTTACTTTAATCGAAAAAGAAGATAGCAAAAAAGATAAACTGATGGAAATGACCATCGAAGAGCTCGATTTTTCGGTACGTTCTTACAATTGCTTAAAGCGGGCCGGTATTCATACTGCCCAGGAATTGGCCAATAAGAGCGAAGATGAAATGATGAAGGTTCGCAACTTAGGGCGCAAATCCTTAGAAGAAGTAATTAGCAAGCTTGCTGAGCTGGGTTTATCCTTGCGCAGAAGCGATGATTAATTGAGCACCACTTAAGAAGGAGGAACTTAAAATGGCTTACCGCAGGTTGGGAGTGAAAAGCGCACATCGCAGATCTATGTTGCGTAATGCTGCTACCTCACTTCTAAAACATGGCAAGATCGAAACCACGGAGCCACGGGCTAAAGAGATTGCCTCTGTGGCCGAGAAAATGATCACCTTAGGCAAAAAAGGTGATTTGGCTGCCCGCCGTATGGCTTTGGCTTATTTAATGGAAGAAGATGTAGTCAGCAAAGTATTTGGCGAAACTGCCCAAAAATATGCCGACCGCCAAGGTGGATATACCCGTATTATCCGTTTAGGCAAAAGGCGTGGCGATGCTGCAACCATAGTTTTATTAGAATTGGTATAATTTGCAGCCGGGGTGGTAAACTTCTTAAGAAGTTACCGCCCCTCTTTTTTAGGAGAATCCTTAAATGATTGAAATCAAAAATATAGCATTTAGCTATCAAGAAGCCGCCCCACCAATTTTAAGCGATTTAAGCTTAAATATAGCAGCCGGCCAATGGCTAACGATTATTGGGGCTAATGGTTCGGGCAAAAGCACTTTGGCGCGTCATTTAAACGGGCTTTTATTGCCTTATAGCGGCGATATTCTTATTGATGGCTTAAATAGTAAAGAACAAGCTGCCCTCTGGCAAATTAGGCAAAGGGTTGCTTTTGTTTTTCAAAATCCGGATAATCAGCTTATAGCAAGCTCGGTAGAAGATGATATTGTTTTTGGCCCGGAAAACTTAGGCCTAAGCCGTGCCGAAATAGCCAAGCGCTTAGAAGAAGTGCTTAAAGTTTGCGGCTTAGAGGCCAAAAGAAGTAAAGCGCCTTATCAATTATCGGGTGGCGAAAAGCAAAAGGTGGCCATAGCAGGCGCGCTGGCCATGCAGCCTAATTATATGGTGCTGGATGAGCCCACCAGTATGCTCGACCCCATTTTGCGCAAAACTATTATTCAAACCCTGCAAAAATTGCATCGGCAATTGGGCATGGGTATTATTTATATTACCAATATCATGGAAGAAGCCCTGCTGGCGGAGCGGATTATTGTTTTAGCCAATGGCCATGTGATTAAAGATGGCAGCCCGCAGCAAGTTTTTAGCGATCATCAGTTTTTATTAGCCCAAAAATTAGATATTCCCCCGATTAGCCATATTGCCTCTTTGCTAAACAAACAAGGCCTGGCTGATTTAAAAGGTATTTTAACCATCGAAGATTTTGGCGCAGCCTTGGCTAAATTGCCAAAGCCTAAGCAAAAAGCTACCATAAGCCAAATTAACGCAGAGGCCTCGCCAAACCCAATTATCGAAATTAATGATTTATGCTATGCCTATCAAAAAGGCGGTCAAAAAACCGAGGCTTTGCATAATTTTACAATAAACTTTAATAAAAATAAATTAACAGCCCTAATCGGCCATAGCGGATCGGGCAAAAGCACCCTAATGCAATTGATAGCCGGCCTTATTGCGCCAAAAAGCGGCCATCTTAAAGTGGCCGAGCAGGATAGTTTAAGCTTAAAAAAAGGTGCCGTTTTTAAGGATGTAGGCTTGGTATTCCAATACCCCGAGCAGCAATTATTTGCCGAAACCGTTTTTGAAGAAGTAGCCTTCGGCCCCCGTAATTTGGGGATAGCTGCCGAAAATATAGAGCAAGTAGTGGCAAATGCCCTGGCCAAGGTGGGTTTGGATTATCAGCAATTTAAAGATAAATCGCCCTTTAATTTATCGGGCGGCCAAAAACGGCGAATATGTATCGCCTCGATTTTGGCGATGAATAGCCAAATAATTATCTTTGATGAACCAACCGCCGGCCTAGACGAAGCCGGCCGCAAATGGATGATCAATTTAGCTCAATCCCTGCTTAAAGATGGCAAAACCATACTTTGGGTATCCCATAATATGGAAGAAGTAGCCGAGCTTGCCGATTATATTGCCGTTTTAAACGAAGGCGATTTATTCCTTTATGGCAGCCCTAAGCAGGTGTTTGCCAAGCAACAAGAATTAGAAGCCATTAATTTGGATATCCCCTTAGCCGCCAAATTAGTTCGTAATTTGCAGGCTAATGGTTATCCTGTGGCTGCTCAAGCTATCACTGCCGAGCAGGCCGCCGCCGAAATTGCTGCCTTATGGCAGCCTAAGGAGGGGCTAAATAATGCTATCGGATAATCTTTTAATCGGCCAATATTATAGTGCTAAATCCTTAGTGCATGGCCTAAATGCCAAAAGCAAAATTATCGCCTCGATGCTTTATATGATTGCCCTATTCGTGGTGGATACTTTTATTGGTTATGGCTTTTTAAGTGCGGTTTTTATTATTACTTTGCTTTTAAGCCGCATCCCGATTTTGGTTTTGCTAAAAGGCCTTAAGATGATATTTTTCTTTTGTGTTTTAACTTGGGTTTTAAATGCATTTTTTCAGCCCGGGCAAATTATTTGGCAATGGCAGTTTTTAAAATTAACTGTAGAAGGCTTAATTCATGGTGCGGCCATGGCCTTGCGGCTATTACTTTTGGTGGCTTTTGCCTCGCTGCTTACCCTAACCACCACGCCGCTGGCCTTAACCGATGGCCTCGAAGAATTATTAAATCCGCTAAGGCGCTTTAAAGTTCCTGCCCATGAAATAGCGATGATTATGTCGATAGCCTTGCGCTTCATCCCCACCATTTTGGACGAATTTGAGCGCATTATTCTAGCCCAAAGAGCCAGAGGCGCTAATTTAAGCCAAGGCAATATTTTCCAAAGGGTTAAAGCCCTGCTACCGCTTTTGGTGCCATTATTTGTATCGGCTTTTAGAAGGGCCGATGATTTAGCCCAAGCCATGGAGGCTAAATGCTATCGGGGCGGTATTGGCCGCACTCGTTTTCGGCTAATCCCCTGGCAAAAGCAAGATAGCTGCTATTTAGGCTTTTTTATGATCAGCTTAATTGCTGCTATTATCTTAAGAATTTGGTTTTAGATTATAGGCGAGGCTAAGCGATGACAAATATCAAATTAATAATTGAATATGATGGCTATAATTATCAGGGCTGGCAGCGGCAGGCTAAAGGCAAAGGTTGCGGGGTGCAACAGGTAATAGAGGATGCTTTAGCTGAGCTTTTGCAGCAAAAAATAACTATTAACGGAGCAGGCCGCACCGATAGTGGCGTGCATGCCTTGGGGCAGGTGGCTAATTTTAAAGCGCCTAAGCCCTTGCCGGCGGCTAATTTTAAGCCGGCCTTAAATAATATTTTGCCGCCCGATATTAGGATTAAGCAATCGTTGGCAGTTGATGATGATTTTCATGCCCGTTATAGTGCCATTGGCAAGCGCTATCAGTATTTATTGGCTTATGACCGGGCAACGGCCTTTAATCAGCGTTATTTTTGGCCGCAAAATAAGCCTTTAGATATCGCTGCCATGGAAGAGGCCGCTGCATATTTAATCGGCGAGCATGATTTTCGCCATTTTAGCCTAAAAGGCGGCAAAATTATTGATTTTAGGCGCAATATCGAGCATATCAAAATTTTTAAGCCCGATTTGGCACTTATCCCTTGCTATTTAAGCCAGCCATTGATGATAGAGGCTAAAGGCAATGGTTTTTTATACAAAATGGTGCGTTTAATTGCCGCCCGTTTGGTGGCGGTGGGCTTAGGCAAAATTAAGCCGCAACAGATGGCCGATTTTTTGGCCGGCCAAGTGCCGCTGCGCATACCGCCCGCCCCGGCTAATGGTTTAAGTTTAATCGAGGTTTATTATCTAAATAAGCAGGATAAAACTGCCACTAAAGAGAAAAATAGTAATGAATAAATATTAATTTTAAATAGATGGAGGAACAGTATGCTAGATTTAAAATTTGTAAGGGCTAATCCCCAATTGGTAGAGCAAGCTTTGGCAAATAGGGGCGGCCAAATTTCCTTAGCCGAAT
Organism: uncultured Peptococcaceae bacterium; assembly: GCA_964372025.1. Taxonomy (GTDB): domain Bacteria; phylum Bacillota; class Dehalobacteriia; order UBA4068; family UBA4068; genus CAYJBP01. The sequence goes on from CAYJPF010000019.1 coordinate 30,372, forward strand.
TTATGGCCTTAGAAGAAGAGCGCCGCAACTTATTGGCCAAAGTGGAGGAGATGAAGGCCGAGCGCAATCGGGTATCCAAAGAAGTAGGCAAAATGAAGCAAGCCGGCGCCGATGCCAGCGATATTATGGCGCAAATGCGTGATTTAGGCGATCAAATTGCCATTATCGATGATAAATTAAAGCAAGTGGAAGCCCAAATCGAGCAAATTTTGCTCTCCATCCCCAATATCCCCGATCAGTCGGTGCCGATTGGCGCTGATGAAAATGCTAATCTGGAGGTGCGCAAGCATGGCCAAATTGCCGAATATGATTTTGAGCCTTTAAACCATTGGGATATTGGCGCTAATCTTGATATTTTGGATTTTGAAAGAGCAGCCAAGATTTCCGGCGCTCGTTTTACGGTATATAAAGGCTTAGGCGCACGCCTAGAGCGGGCTGTAATCAACTTTTTCCTCGATTTGCATACTTCAGAGCATGGTTATACCGAGATTTTGCCGCCTTTTATGGTAAATTCGGCCGCCATGCAGGGCACAGGTCAATTGCCTAAATTTAAAGAAGATATGTTCCATATCGAAAATACCGATTATTATCTAATCCCCACCTCGGAAGTGCCTTTAACCAATTTGCATATGAACGAAATTTTAGATTTTGAGCAATTGCCGATTTATTATACCGCCTATTCGGCCTGCTTTAGGGCAGAAGCCGGAGCAGCAGGCCGTGATACCAGGGGCTTAATCCGGCAGCATCAATTTAATAAAGTAGAATTGGTAAAATTATCGGCCCCGGAAACCAGCTTTGAGGAGCTGGAAAAAATGACAGCCAATGCCGAAACCGTTTTGCAAAAGCTGGGTTTACCTTATCGTGTTTGCTGCTTATCCACCGGCGATATGGGCTTTAGCAGCGCCAAAACCTATGATATCGAGGTATATTTACCGGGCTTTGGCGGCTATCGGGAGATTTCTTCCTGCTCTAATTGTATTGATTTCCAGGCACGCCGAGCCAATATTCGCTTTAGAAGGGAAGGGGGCAAGCCGGAATTTGTGCATACCCTTAATGGTTCGGGGGTGGCTATTGGCCGCACTGTGGTTGCTATTTTAGAAAATTATCAGCAAAAAGATGGCTCGGTAAAGATACCGGAAGCTTTAATACCCTATATGGGTGGTTGTACTGAGATTAGATAAGGAGAAGAAATTATGAATAAAAAATTAATATTGTTTAGTGCTTTAATAATTGCTATGCTAGTTTTTATGCCGGGTATGGCTTTAGCTTTTGATGTGCCTAGCACTACTGATGAATTTAATAGTGAGCACTTGGATAGTAGTAGTACTTTAGGTGCTATTCATCATTTATTGGGTGATGACGATGATGTTACTGGTCCGAGTGTTGTACTATTGGAGCAAATGTTCATCGGCTATTTACAAAGTTATGGTTCTTATGGCCAATTCTGGACATCGGTAGGCGTTGGGTCGTATGAATCGGGATTTACTAATTTTGAAAGAGGTAATCGTTATGACTTTAAGATAAACTTAACAGGCTTAAATCCCAATGATCATCAGGTTACGGTAGTGCAGTATATCACAGATTATGATGCATATGCTGCAATAATAGACCCAGATGATGTAGAAGGTATGATGAATGCCCTCTTCCATGATCCCACCCCAATTACCGCCACGGTAGAAAATGGCAGTTATAGTTTTTCATATACTCATAATGAAGAGGATACATCCCCCGGCTTTGTTGTTTGCTTTGCTACCTATATAGGCGGCGCCGATTTACCTTCGCCCACACCAAGTAGAGTTAAAAACAGCGTTATTTTAGAAAATGGCGGTCAAGGTGCTTATTTAAAAAGCGGCAATAGTATTGATAAGGCCGTAAACGGCCAAGCTGAGCAAAAGGTAAGCGGTACTCCTACCATTTATTTTGAGCCGGGTATTAAAGCTAATCATAATTTTATCGGCTTTGAATTGACACATGATCAAGAAAATGCTCAAACTCCCACCATTAATGAGCCTGCCGATGGCGAAACGGCCTATAATTTTAAGATTCCCAGCGGTAGTGATGGCATCGAATACACTATCACCGCACTTTGGGAGGAAATTATTATCCCGGAGCCGGTAATAGAAGAACCTATTATTGAAGAGGCTACTAAGTATCGTTTAACCTTTAGTGATATTGGCAGCGGCGGTTCTACCGACATAATGGTAGAGGCCGGTAGCCAAGTTATGGCTATGGCCGGTAGCAGAACCGATTATACTTTTAGCGAATGGACAATGCAAATTGCCACCGGTGGCATAGTTGTTAGCGATTTTGATATTTTGCTGGCAGATAGCAGCTTTATAATGCCTGCTTCGGATGTGCATTTAATTGCTAATTGGTTGGATAATGCTTTATTATTTGATCAAGGCGCGCCTACCGGTTCTTTAAATATACCCGGGCATGTAAATCCGCAAACCGGCATTCCCACTATGCCAGACTTTAATTTTAATTTCCAAACCCATTGCCCGGCGATTATCAAAGAAGACGAATAAATGATTTAAAAAGCCTCATAACAGCGATTAACTGCTGTTATGGGGCTTTTTTATATTGAACTAATAAAGCGCAAAAGGTTTCTTTTGTTTCTTTTCTTTCCTTAAAAGAAAAGAAAGACCTTAATCTTGCACCCGCCCACCCCCTTCTAGCAGCCCCCTAAAAAAAGAGGACAAAAAAAGTAAAAAAACAGCATAAAAAAGGGTAAAAAAGTATTGACAATGTAAAAAGCATATGATATATTATCTCTTGTGCTTCGGCACCGTCGGAAATGGTTTTTAGAAATTTGAAAAAAACTTCAAAAAACCTATTGACAAATGATGGCGAATTATGGTATATTAACTCTTGTGCGTTTGCACAGCCGGAAATGCTCAAAAAACTTTTTTGAAAAATGTTTGAAAAAAGTGTTGACAAAAGATGGCAGTTATGGTATTATAATAAAGCGCCTCAAACAAGAGGCAAGCCAAGCGGTCTTTGAGA
>CAYJPF010000020.1:0-33374 GCA_964372025.1 uncultured Peptococcaceae bacterium
GTGATACGCCTGTTTTAAATATCTCACAAACAACTCTGTGCAAGTGCTCCCTTGCAGTGAAACTTAGCTCTGTTTCTCTTTCAATCCGCTTGTGAAAGTCTATTAGTATCACTGGTGTTATATCTCTAATTTGCTGATTTCCAATACGACTACTTATCCGTTCTATCTCAGTATCATGAACTTTTATCCCTACTTGATTACGATACTTTTCGATAAACTCATTTAATGTTATTGATGCTTTGTGGTTAATCTCAGTTACCTTTATCTTTCGTCCACTGTAATCATAACCCATAATTTTATTAGACATTCCCAATCTCTCCTCCTCAGTTTTATCCCACTGTGCTATGGACAAACACACAATACTACAAAGAAGGTAGAAAGTCTACTGATAATAAATAATTCTACTAAAGCAACAATTATGCTGTACGAATTGCTTGCTCCTTGCCATTTTCATCTATATACGCAGTGCCCCCAAAGAGTATATTATGCATACTCACCGCCGCTTTTTGTTTTGCGATGGTGTGTGGATGGCAGTAAGTTCGCTCTAAAAATGATGTATCCCTATGACCTGCAAGCTCAGCTACAGTCTGCTTATCAACGCCATTATGGAGCATTGTAGATACGAAATAATGGCGAAGCGTATGGAGATGAAAAGCTTTTGAAAAAGCAAGTTTATCGAAAATTTTGCGTATGTTTTTAGAAAATGTATCGGGGTGTATCATATTCCCATTATCGTCTGTGAATAGATATTCACTCATTTTTATCCCCAGTTCCTCGCACTGTTTTTTCTTGTAATGATAATAGTTTAAGACAATATCCCAAATATCTTGGCTGAGAATTATATGCCTGTCTTTATTATTCTTAGTACCCTTTTCCACCACACCACTATACGGAAGTGACGACCGTGAGCGACTAACTATTAATGTATACTTGCCATCAAGCACCTTGAAATCTAACCACTTAAACGCACAGAGCTCGCCACGGCGGCAGCCCGTATATATTGCAAGAAAATAGTAATATCTAAAATGCTCAGGTAGTTGGGGGAGATGGTTCATAAATTCTTTCACTTCCTTGTCGGTAGGTATGGATTGTTCTACTTTTTCAGGTATTGGCAGGTCAAGCATATGTGCAGGGTTTCGCTGTATAATCTCGTTACGCTTGGCGTCGGACAGCACAGCAGAAACTGCCACAAGGTGCTTTTGCACAGTGACTTCTTTTATCACTCTACCTTTATATGTGCGCTTTCTGATTTCATTTAGCATATTTTCAAGGGCGATTGGTTTTAGTCTATTTAGCTTTATAGAGCCTATATGTGGGTAGCATTTCTCTAAGAGTTTTCTGTATCCATTGATTGTGCTGATAGCATATTTTGTTTGCCTTTCAAGCCATTTAAGTGCATATTCCTCAAACGTCATCTCTCCAAACTCACTATATCCCAGCTTCACCTCTCGCTCAAATTCCTCTGCCGTGTGATGTACATACTGCATGATACTTCGTGCTTGCACGGATTTTGGCACTGTTATTGTCTTAGCTCTTGCTATCTTTTGTCCGTTTGGGCGGTATCCGTTGCATACTGTAATTTTGAATTTTCGCTCATTTATCTTTTTTATACTCGCCAAATGTTGTCCTCCTTTTTTATTTTATTCACATTAATCATCATAAATTTGTGCATTTAAATTTTCTTCAAACGAAACTTTCCCTCTTGATTTTTTAATCTGTCTAATGCATTTAGCTCGAGTTTCTTTTATCCATTCATCATCAACTCCGTTGACTGCCTCGCCCAGTACATTCATCATTACCGACATTTCAACCGACAATCTAAATATATTAGCAGAGATTCTGTTCTCTGTATTTTTTAGTGTTCCGTCAATTGCACCGAGAATATGTTCAGATAGATAAGCTGTACTGCCTACGCTGTTTAGATACCCAATATAAAAATCTACCGCCTTTTCGATAAACTCACTTCTGCTCTTTAAATCATAGTTGCTTACAGCATTATCTATCTTTTTGAATGTTTCAGGATATAGCCATACTGTTGTTCTCTGCTTTGTTAAATTACCCATAAGTTAAATCCTCCCTTTAAAATTTGACCACCTAATAGCACACCTGCAAACTGGCTTGTTTACTTGCTTTTCCGTAACCTCGCCCACCTAAGCGACGCTATTCTTCAATAAACGACCACCTAAAATATTTTCTTTTAAAAAGCTTGTTAAGTGGCTTAAACACTGGTTTTTTCTCGGTCGGCACTGCCGTCCGATGTGGTAGGAAGGTGGGCTTTAGACCACCTTCCTTTCTCCTGCTAAACTTTCATCCCCCTTGTTCATCTTTGCTTTTTATCTTATACTTCTAAACTCTGTGGTATTTTGTCACTCTCAAATTTGCCCAAATTTGGCTGTTATGCACTGCAGTGGCACATACCCCTGACCCATATCCATAAAACCGCACACAGGGGCAGAATTGTGGCATACAGTGCCGACAGGGTCGCTTGTTATGACACTGACTTCATACCGTCACTATCGGCACTAATTTTAATAATTTCGATTAGGCGAATGCCGTTGCTCCGTCTGCAAACTCCCATTATACCAAGGCTTTCAAGACCTTTTGTCAATCGCTTAATATTTTTTGCAATTGATTTTACCGAAAAATTATCGTCACTATGACCAGCAAGCAGTGCCGATAAATCAGTAGCTGTTCCGCTGTAACTATCCTTGTCCGACATAAATTTTTTTACAGCATCTATAAACCGAATGTCACTAAGAGTGCTTTCAGATAACGAGTCAGCAACCTTTATCCAAATATTATTTTCGTCACGCACCAGTTCAAGTTCTCTGCTTTCAATATCACGCCCAGTGCACTTAAGTTTGGCGGTTTTATCACCACGATTGCCCTGTGTCAAGGCAAACATAGTATCCACCGCACCTTGCAATCCTGTGCTACCGGTGATTTGATGGAATACATCGCTGTCTTTTTGTTTTCTGAAATGATGTATTAGTAAAATGGCAATTTTGTATTCGTCTGCTAATTTTTTTAGCACCATTAAATCAGAATAGTCATTTGAGTAACTGCTGTCACTGTTTATAGGTCGCACAGTTTGTAGCGTATCAATAATAATCAGTTTGGTATCACGATGCTCAGTGATAAAAGTTTTTATCCGTTCTTCAAGTTCGCCACCCAATCTGCTGACCTCGGTGCAGAAGTGGACATTGCTTGGCGCTTCATCGGTGATATCGAGCAGACGATTTTGTATGCGTATCTCGTTATCTTCGTAACAAAGATATAGACTTGTCCCACCCCTGACATCGTAACCCCAGACAGCATCACCATTTGCAACCTGTACCGACAACCACAGTGCAAGCCAGCTCTTACCTGCTTTTGCCTCACCTGCGAGAAGTGTCAGCCCAATTGGGAGTAGGTCGTTTACCACAAATGGTATTTGCTGAATTTCTTTAGATAGCAACTCGCTACCTGTAATGGTGTTAAATCTTTTCAAATATTGTCCTCCTTGTTAGTAGATGTTGTTTTAGATATAGCTATTATCTACCGACATAATAGCACATGCTATTGTAATTTGTAAATAGATGTGATAGAATTAAATTAAGTTCTCTATTTTTATCTATTTTATCATCTATTTTGAAAAATTTTCTTTACTCTCTACTTTCTTGAGATTTTACATCTAATTTAGGAGGTATTATGTTTACTTTTACTGCACACTTTTTTAAGAATGAAATCTATATTGATAATAAATTCGCTTATTATAACAACCAATTTTTAACGGAGTTAATTGAATTTGAACCTTACGAGGATTTAGAAATGCTTCGTAGTGAACTAATTAAAAACATGCCCAAACTTAAACTATATGGCGGAATGGAAGATTATATAATTGTAGAGTATGACAGGCATGTTCAGCGTGTACAAAATTTAATGAGAGCACTTGATGAGGTATTTAACAGACTTTCTATTTCAAAACACATTGCTGGTGGTCAGGATATACAATCCGATAAGCTATATGAAGTTTTGAACTCTCAGGGCTGGTTTTGGGATTATGGCGATACCATGAAAGATTGTGATTTTGAGCAGGAAGAAGATTTTATCAGTGAATATGGATTTGGCTATGCCGATTACAACAAACATGGTGAGCGAAGTGTGCATTTTCATTTAAATAAATTCATTCCCTTTGACCTTCGAGTTTCGATTGACGAGCATGAGGAAGCAGAAGATTTAGAAAAATTAAATGCAAAGATAGAAAATTTATGTAATGAATATATTATTTTTATTGATGATATTTTGCGTGTAAAAAATCTCTACACCGATTTTGTTAATAACTATCTTAATGCTGACCGTAAATTTCTGGACAGTGACAGCCTTGCTAATAAATTCATCTCTTTTATTGAATACACAAAAAAGAAACCCGACAGGAATTATTACAAATTCACATCGGGTAACTCTAAATTTTTTCATACTGTTATCAAAAAAGACATGCAAAATATCCTTTGCGAGTCCTATGAGTTTGGAAGTATCGGTGCATTTTTATACTTCGATTTATTCCGTGGGGTGTACTCAAACTATATTCCTAAAAAGTGTGAGAATTGTGGCAAGTATTTTCTTATAAAATCGGGCAAGTATACAGACTACTGCGAGAGGAAATCACCACAAGACAAAACCAAAACTTGCAAAGATGTCGGTTCACGAAAACGCTATGACGATAAGTGCAAGACCGACCCTGTGTGGCAAGCCTACAACCGAGCATATAAGGCGCATTATGCGAGGTATATGAAAAAGAAGATGACCGTGTCCGAGTTTGAGAAGTGGTCTGCTTGGGCGGTGGAATGGCGGACTAAGGCGGAGAACGAGGAAGTAGAGTTTGAGGAATATGTGAGGGAGATTAAGCGGTGAAGAATGGTTTATTCCCAGCGTGTGGCAAAGATTGTACTGCGTTTTAATAGACACATATTAAACATTTATGTTTTATCTACTCTCGGTATGTATCCAAAGTACCTGCAGATCATAAATTCTAATTCCGTAAAACAGTATTCATCGAATGAAAATTTGTTTTTTTCATAAAATTCATGTAATGCCTCAACTTCAATCTGAAGTTTTTCAAATGAATTAGTGCTCAAAGCAACCCCAGTCCCCATTTTATACATTGCATATTCATCATAATATTCGATTTCTTCTTCTTTGCTGAAATACCAAACACATTTTGTAACTTTACTTATATCTTCGTTTAGAAAATCTATAATGCTATCAAACAATTGGTTGTCTGAACTGGTAGATATCAATAGTAAAATATTACCCCAAAATCCTGATGTGCGATAAGGCTCCATTTTTTCTGTAAGTGACATTTCGATATTGATAGCTTCTTCAAATGTATCACTTGGTGCAGGATACTTTTTTAAATTACGAAATCTCAATATTGACTCGCTAACCAATTCGTCCAACAAGATTTTAATCTCATCAGTTCTATTAAAGTATTTCATGTATTTAAATAACATAATAATTTTTGATATATCATTATCAAAAACTGGATTTATAAACTGCAAAAGATTAATATTTATAAGAGGTATGAGTGCATCTATTATTTTTTGCGACCTGTTTTTGTTATCTTTTTGAGCTAAGTAGAATCCATACGATGTTAAATACCCTATTATCTCATACAACACTACTCTATGTTCAGTGCTATTATATATTGTTAACGCATATTCTGATACACAAATATCTTTAATTGTATCAAAATAGAGTTCATTCCATTTTTCGTATGATTTCATAAAATTTATGAGTGGTGTAATATATTTCTTCTGTTCAAATAAATTATTTGATAATAAATAAGCCCAATATTTTAAAATAAGATACTCAGAGATATTAATACAAATTTTATATCTTTTTATATTAGCAGCATAATAACAGATCATTTGTGTAAGGAGGTACAATTCAGAAATAAGCTTTTTGTAGCTCTTATCATTAGAACTATTGAGTTTACCAATACAATTATCTATAATGATCTCATGCATTTTATTGCTATAATCTGCACAATCTAAAAAATACAAGGCTTTTCTCAAACGACTTTGCATCTCACTTGCAAATAAGTGTTCATTAAGTAAATGGTTTTGTATCTCGTCTGTGATTTTATCTATATTCCAAAACTCTATTTTTAATTTCTTAAAGCTGTGTTGAGTGAAGTTGTTTACAAATCCAGACCAATTTTTATTTATGTTTTCATCCATCACACCATTAGTCGCTACAATAATCACAACATTTTCTTTATCTTCATCCGACATAAAGAGTGAATATGCATCCACGATTTCGTTAATGCTTTGACGAACTGCATTTGGGCCTGAATCAAAATTGTTTTTCGTTATGTTACCTTGTTTCACAACTACTAACAGCGTTTCAATTTGATTATGAGCTTGTATATCCACTCCAAATTGTCGGACACCTGATTTCGGTTCATTATCAGTTATATATCCTTTTTGTGTTAACAAATCACAAAGTAAAAAATCTAATTCATCCTTTTCTTTCAAATATGAAAGATATTCCTTAATTATTAATCTCATCTTCACTCCCCCTGTTAGCATTACGATTTATTTGATACTGCTGTTGTTTTAATAATATCTGAGAACTTCCGATGCAAAGCTTGTTAGGAAGTTCAGCTTCATGAGAAATAGTATTAAATTTTTGAGATGATAGGCAAGTTTTTTCTCCGTTACCAATCTGCGAATATACACCAAAGGAATTTCCATATTTGATTATTTGTTCATTTCCTATTAGTTGTGGAAATATAGACTTTTCTTTAGCTTTTTTCATTATTTGTGCATTAATATAAGAGTTGCATTCTATATATATTTTTCTCCTGACCTCACTATGTGCGAGGTCAGGTATTGCATAAGCTAATTCTTGATGTGATATCCTTTTAGTGGATAATTTCTTTAGATATTCAAATATTTTTTCATTTATGAAATCAATTTCTCCAGCTTCTTGTTTATTTAAATATTGTGTTAGTGAAAAAGGATAGTTGTCAAAAATTTCTTTAATGATTATTTCTAATTCACTATCTAAATCATTAATTTTACTGCATATTGAAAACAACAGATTAGGTATTTTATGAGAGTCCCAAATGTAGTAAAGGACTCCTTGTAATATCATAATTATTTCTTTATTGTTAAGCCGTGGAATATCACTAATTAGGACTTTGTTTCCATTATATTGAATTATGTCTCTTAATACTTGTATTGCAAAATAAAAATCATTATTTGACCCATATAATATTGAGTTTACTACGAAACTAACAACTTGATTATTAAACTTAGAAAATTCACTATTAACTTCATGTAAACAACTGAAATTATTTTGAGAATATTTTAAACCATTAATTGTGAACACGCTTTTAATGATATTAAGTATATCTAACGCTAATCCATCATTAATTTCTTTAGATAAATAGTAGTCTACATCTTCAAGAATTTCCAATGGATTATCCCATTTTGTAGATATCAAAATCTCATTTAGTATTTGTTTAAAATATTTCATTGCTTTATCATCATATGATACGGCTTTAATAAATGCTTTTTTCGCTGCATTATCTGAGTTAATTATAGAATTAAGGCTTTTATTAATCCTATCAATGTTTTTTTCATTGCCTTTTGCAACATACTTAACATATATAGGAATGACAAGCAACCATTTTCGAGTATCTTGCGCGAAGATTTCTAACTTTTCGAAAAAAGCATCAAATATTTGTGGACCCAAGCACAAACTATCATCAATTATCATTATCCCATATTGATAAAAATCTGTTTGTGGATTTTCTAAAAAACTATTTGCAATATCAATAGTTAATGAAATATCATGGTTATATATTTCTATAGCTAAGTATCTTAAAAGTGTACAAATTGATTTATTGATATTGCTTTTTAATAATCCTATCACATAAGCGCTGGATCTACTGCTAACTATTAACTTAGCATATTCTCTATAAAAATTTTTTATTTTATAGTCTTGACTTATTCCTTCTACTGCATCGGCTATATCATAAAATTGCTCCAAACAAGCATGGTGTTCATTTTTAATATGTGGCAAAATTGAAGTCAATATTTTGCTATGTGAATTACTTTCATTGCTCTTAGCCAGCAGCTTTAACACATTGAACTTCATCTCTAATTTGGCAATAAAGACTATACATTCGCAAACTCTAACATTACAATCAGAGTCTTCTATTATATTTATTAAATCACTAATGTTTTTAAGCCGCTTAGATTCCATAGAGATTCTTGCTAAAATAAAATATTTTACATATGAATTTATATCATTAGATTTTAATTCACTAAGAATATCTTCTTGACTATAATTTAGATAGTTCTGATTATTCTTTATTAGTTCATCAGCCTTTTTTAAGTGGCAACAATATTCCTCATAAGATAAATATAACATCTACGCCATCCTCCCTTATTAGTTATATAATAATTATAGTGGCAAATAATAGTAATTACAACCTAATCAAACAATTTTACACCATTTCTTTGTACATAAAGTAGAATTAGGACAGTTAAACTATTAATTTATCATACTCGATTGAATGAACTCGAAAACTGTAATATAATATATGTATAATTATAAAACAAAATCTGTAAATGACGAGGTGTACTATGGATAATAAAAAAATAATCTCAGAAATAAATCACGGACTACATGAAATATCGAAATTATTAGTGAGCTGGTTAAGTGTTAGATTATCCTATGTAAGTGATATGTGGTGGGAGGATATGGTTATCCCATCTTTAAGTGTATTTCATAAAAAACTCGTTAAGGAAAATAATATCAAGTCACTTCAAGAATTAGATTTAGTGTGCCTACTACATATTGCAAGAAAAAATTGGACTGCCATGCGAAGCAAATGCCATTTAAGTACACATGAGCAGGAACTTTTTGACCAGCTTCGTGAAGTGAGAAACCTTTGGGCACATTGCGGTGTCAGTATGCTACCTAAAGACACTATTATCTCAAATATTGACACTATGATAAACTGCGCTGAAATTTTAAATGGCGAAAAAGCTATTGTCAATAATTTCAGAGCATTACAAAGCCATGTGCAAAATTCAGAGTTTGAACAAAATGCACCTATTTTAATTTCTCGTGAAACAAAATCTATAAGCACTATCCAAAAAGGTAACAAAGTAGGTTTTCATAGTAACTTAGATAAAGTCGGTCTTGTTACGGATATAACTAATTTAGATACAAACACCCAGTACAATATTTTTGTAGATGGTGAGTTTAAAAACTACTATGAGGAGCAAATATTTAAAATCACAGAAACATCTACTATAATATGGGATACAAAAGAAGAACTCAAAGCATATTTAACTGCTAAGCAGATTAAAACTCCAAATAACAGCCATCTATATTCATTAAACTCTGCCCGAATTGATTTTGTGCCATACCAGTTTAGGCCTGCACTTAAAATATTAAAAGCTGATTTGCCACGACTATTAATTGCCGATAGCGTTGGTGTGGGAAAAACTATTGAGGCTGGATTAATTTTAAAAGAATTAAGTGCAAGAGATGAAGATTTTGAATCGGTTTTGATAATCTGTCCTAAGCCACTTGTAGCGGAACGCAAGTGGGAACTTGAAATGCAGAGATTTGATGAGCGTTTCACCCAGATGGATGGCCCGACTTTACGCCAAGCAATAGATAGTGCATATAGAGATGGAGAATGGCCGGATAGGCATAAGAAAACCATTATTCCATATTCACTTTTAGATACAAAAATCTTAGAAGGTGATAAAAAGAAAAAGCACAAAGGCTTAATGGAGCTCGACCCACAGCCTACATTTGATTTAATAATTATTGACGAAGCACATCATATTAGAAATGCCAATACCCAAGCATACGAGGTGGTAAAGTTTCTATGTGATAATGCAAAAGCTGTGGTTATGCTGACAGCTACACCAATACAAATGGGTGATAAGGATTTATATACTCTACTAAACTTACTGCGCCCCGATATTATAGTTGATAGGCAAACTTTTGAAGTCATGGCAAATCCGAATCAGTACATAAACTCAGCTATCAAAGAGATAAAATCCGATAACAATAATAGCGCCCATGATTATCTGCACAAAGCCGCACTGACTCAGTGGGGTGGGGTTTTTATTGCAAAAAATCCGATATATACAAATGCGCTTAATACATTAAAAGCAAATAGTGAAATTTCACTGGAGGAAAAATTAACTCTTATAAAAGACATAGAGTCAATGCACAGTTTTGCTAATCTAATCAACAGGACAAGGCGTGAGGATATAGGCGAGTTTTGCATACGAAAGACACAAACAGTGGAAGTAGAGTTTACCGGACATCAAAAAGACTTACATGATAGTTTAATAGACTTTGAAGCCTCTGCTTTATCAATTCTTAGAGGAAACAGCTTAGTTAAGTTTATGATTTCTATGATGAGAAGACAGGCGGCAAGCTGTATTTTCGGCTTAGCACCTTTTATGGAAAACTTAATTAATAGGCGAATGGATCAGCTATTTGATGAGTATGAGCATGATTTTTCCGAAAGAGATTTATCTGATAGCAGTTTATTTACTATTGCTGATGAAATAATAGCAAAATCTAAATCTCTACCAAATGAAGACCCAAAGCTTGCCTCTATGCTAAAAGTAATCGAAGATAAGCAAAAGGAAGAAAATAATAAAATCATTATTTTTAGCACTTTTAGAGCTACGCTTAATTACCTTTACTCACATCTTAAAGATAAAGGTTTTAGAGTGGCGATGATAAATGGTTCTGTGAAAGATGAAGACAGGCTCACCATTAGAAAGCTATTTGAAAAAGATAAAACTGAGCCTGATGCGGTAGATGTTTTACTGTTTACTGAGGTTGGGTGCGAGGGTCTTGACTACCAGTTTTGCGACACTATGATAAACTACGATTTGCCGTGGAACCCTATGAAAATTGAGCAGAGAATAGGCCGTATTGACCGCCGTGGACAAAAAAGCGAAGCGGTTAATATCATAAATATCATTACAAATGGCACTTTAGATGCCGAGATATATAATAGGTGTTTACTTAGAATAGGGGTATTTGAAAGCAGTATTGGTGAATGTTCAGATATTTTATCAGACATTTCAAAGAAAATCGAGGATATTGCTATAAGCTCTAATCTAACCGAAGAAGAAAAGAAAATTAAGCTAAGTAAGCTGACGGAAAATGAAGTGCGAAACAGCTTAGAAATAAAAAAGCTCGAGGACGAGCAAAAGCAGTTATTTGGTTTTGACTTATCTCAAATGATGATGGATAAGGAAGTAAGCGATGCGGAAAACCCATGTATTTCTGCTGATTATCTCAAGTATTTAGTTGAGTCTTTCTTAAATAGCAAATTAGGCGAAAAGCAGTATATTTTAGGCGAGCGTGAGAAGAAGTCACTTCGCCTTGATAGTGATGCACGAAAAGTACTGTTTGATGATTTTAAAAAGCTATCACTTAAAGAAAATGAACTAACTCGCCTGTGGAGAAGCTATCTAAGGGGAAATAACCCACATTTACCGATAACTTTTGACCAAAGCATAGCCGAGCAAGAGCGAGATGTTCATTTGCTATCCATAGTGCATCCTTTATTAAAACAAGCTGCTGATTATATCGTATCACGGGATAATTGTAATGTAGCTTTGAGTGTTAATGGTAGTGACTGTGGACTTAAAGTAGGAGAATACCCTTTCTATTTGGAGCAGTGGACATATACAGGAGTGAAATCACAAGCGAAGATAATGGTAATTTCCGAATTAGGTGTTAATTTTTTAGAATTTATAAATATTATGGAGATGTCGGTATCAAATAAGGATTTCAACTTTGACCTAAATAGTGTGGCGTTTAGCCTAAGTCAAATAAAATCAGATATGTGGACTGCGGAAAAAACACTGCACAAACAGCTCTGTGAGAGCATTAGCGATTACCGAAAAGAAGCCTTTGAAAATAACTACATTAGACGAAAAAGCATCTACCAAACACAGATGAATGAAAGCACCGACGAAAAACTATATAATATGCGCAAAGGACAACTTAATAAATTAGAGCAGGAAAAAGCGAAATTCTATGAAATGTTAGAGAACAATGAAAAGCGTACAGATATTGACTGCACCACTTTTGTTAAGGGTGTGCTTGTGGTTGAGTAGGGGGGCAGTATGATGATAGATTATA
Source organism: uncultured Peptococcaceae bacterium (assembly GCA_964372025.1). GTDB lineage: Bacteria > Bacillota > Dehalobacteriia > UBA4068 > UBA4068 > CAYJBP01. The sequence continues at coordinate 12,193 of CAYJPF010000020.1, forward strand.
AGGGGATAGAACAAGAAAACCGAACTAATTGGAAGGCCATGACTGATAATCCAGAAAAGTATGAAACATTGGTAGCTGGTCACTATTCTGACAATAACCATTTTATTTATGAGTTGCTACAAAATGCTGATGATGCCAATGCTACAAAAATAATCTTTCAGTGTTATGATGATAAATTAGTAGTGTATCACAATGGTGACCCATTTACAAATGCTGATGTTATCGGAGTTTGTTCGTTTTTAGAAGGCACTAAGGATAAGCACTCTGCTCAAAAAATAGGGCATTTTGGTCTTGGTTTTAAATCTGTGTTTAAATACACCACCCGCCCTGAAATTTACTCAAATGACGAGGCTTTTGCAATAGAAAGCTATTTGCTACCTAAGGAACTGCCTAATAAAATTAATCGTAATAAATGCATATACACTTGGGGTGAAGAACAGTTAAAGGTATTTAATGATACTGATAATATGACTAAATTTATCCTGCCATACAAGTCTGATATTATAGATGAAACAAGCTCAATTAAAGTTGTGGATGTAGCTCAAAAGCTATTTGACTTAGAACCTCAGATTTTATTGTTTTTGAGAGCTCTGAGGGAAATTCGCTGGATAGATTATAATGATAAAGATTATGGAAGCTACACATTAGACTGTGATGAGCTAAATGAGGGAATAAAGATATGCAGTAAATTTTATTCGGGTAGTGAAAGGATAAAAAGTAGTGATGAGCAGTTGTCTTACCTTTTATTTTCTAAAACTGTTCCTCACGATAGTATGAAAAACGCAACAGTGAGCATAGCATACCTACTCAATAAAACAAGAAGTAATATTGAACCTACAAACAATAGCAAGATATGGGTGTTCTTCCCCACAGGTGATGAAAGTGGTGCAAAATTACTTATGCATGGATCCTATGAAACACCTGTATCAAGAGAGAAAATTATGCACCCATCAGCATTTAATGATTATCTCATTAGCGCTACGGAAGACTTAATAATCGAGAGCTTATATGCTCTAAAAAAAGAAAAACTGCTGACACAAAAACTAATAAAAGAAATTTTATTACCATCATGCGAAAGTCATTTATTAAGTACACTTAGAGAGAAATTAACCAAAGCATTTACGGAAAATGAATATCTACCTGTGTATAGTAAAGATAGTGAAGATGGTGAAAAGTTTGAATATTCCTTGCCTAAGGACTGCCTAATACCCATACTAACAGACATATATAAACATATACCACTTGAAAAGTTAGCCGAGCTGCGAGGTAAAGACTATATGGTAGTGCATTTTACTGATTATTATAATAGTAAAGAATATATTAAGTGGTTAAAGGATGATTTAAATGTTGATGTACTTGGTATAGGTATAATGGCTGAGCTACTAAAAGAATATGGCTATTTAGAGCTGAATAATTATAAAGAGTATTGTGCTGATAATATGCTTGATTATTTAGAAGGATATATTAAAAAACAAATATCAGCTTCATTTTCAAATATGACAGTTGAAGATAAACTTAAGGAATTTCAACTAAATCATCCGAACTTAATATCTAATTTAAAGAAAGCAAATATTATTAAAATAAAAACCAATGAATATGTTGCTTATGATGATTGTGATAAGCTGTTTATTGGCGCTGAAAATGATTATATTGATATATCGGACTGTAACTTAGTTGACTTGGATTTTAGTAACAAATATCTTAATTTACTATCTATTGTTTCAGTAGAAAAATTCGATAATATGCATTATTTGAAAAATTATATTTTAAATAAGTATACTAAAGACACCAATAATATAAGTGAAGAAAGTCATATTCAAGATATGAAGAACATAATAAAAATTCTTGATGAAGCCCCCCGACGCCAAAGAAACTCAATAATTAATACAATTCAAAATTGCTACTTATTCAGAACAACTAATATTAAAGATGACAATACACTTTACTGTGGAATTAATACATATGAGTATGAGTGTAATTATAATCCACCTGAGATTTTTGCAAGTCGATGCAACGGATATTCTATGACAGAATACTTTAGTGGCACGAATCAAGATGTTTTGTTGATAGATGTTGATTTTTACGAACAACATGATATCACTGAAAATCAATTGATAGAATTGGGTGTTAATTTTTCAATCATTATTGAAGGGGATAATAGTGGGGATCATTATAATAGTAATTCAGGCAAAGACCCTAAGTGGTATAATATCGATAATTTTAAATATGATTTAACATTTTACGAGGTAGAATCTGTATTGATTTATATCAATAATAATCATGACCATCCTTCGGCAAAACAAAAATCTAAAATAATTTTCAACATTCTTTTGCAATGTATAGGAAAAATAACTGGTAAGATAAATGTAAAGAATAATGATATAGTAGCAGAATCCCAAATACTTGAAATAATTAAATATGGGTATGTTAGAGAAAATAAAAGTTGTCTTCCACACTATACAATTCGATTGAATAGAAATAATTATCACAATAATTTACATAACAATATAAATATGCTATCGCCATTTCATTGGTTATACACAAAAGATGGCGATATAGTGTCAGCAAGTGAAATAACAAAATACGACCTCGACCCGGAAATATATGGAGATGTTAAAGGGAATAATAAAATATATGAGATTTTAGGGTTCCAAAAATCATCTGAAGAAAAAGTTGATAGCGTTAAGAGTAAATTAGATAAGCTTATTCGCGATTTATCGCCTGAAGAAAAATCGATGTTCTATTCAGAGATACAAGAAGAAGTAAGTCGATTTTACAAGCTAAATTTCACACCTCCTACATATCAATTTGACGGGGGAGAAAATGTGCATTTTGCTCTAAGCATCGACTTCCCCACATACAAAATCAGAAATTTAGATAGATTAAAAATATCAATCTTGCAATCTCTAACCGAAGTAGACCCAGTAAAATATGAACAGCGACTAAGAAGTGTCCGTACAAGCAAAAATAATAAAAGAACTTATCTTTCCTCTATGTATAAAAGCCATATTAATAATACCCATGCCTGCCAAATGTGCAAAAATTTCGGAGGTTTTGAAGCAGTTCAAATTGAACGAAATCCTAAATACGAGCTGGATCAAATGCACCTATGTATGTGCTCGAATTGTACCTCTCAGTATGGAGCTTACCAACGCAATGACAAAATAATAAGCGAGTTTATGAATAATATCAAATCATGGGGTTTAGAAGAAATAGCACAAGAAGATGAGCCGATTTCTGTAAGCTTAACAGAGGATATAAGCATTTCTTTCACACAGACACATTTAGCTGAGATAGTTATTTTACTTGAGAATATGGATAAGGCCGGTATCGATATTAATGATAGTGAGCTGAGTACAGTTTAATTATGATTAAACATATCACAAAATAGCAAAACAGCTCTCGAAACCCTACCGCAAAAGGATTTTGAGAGCTGCTATATACCATAAGCGTTTGTAAATGATACCATGTCAAATCTGCAAGTGGCACTTGCAGATTTGGGGTATCTTCAAACATCTCGGCAAATTTACGCATATATCTTAGGTTGCGAACAGAGTAGCCCTGCTGCTTGGAAATGCCGACTTTATATCACGAGCAAGGTTTTCGATAAAGCTATTGCCGTATTCACTGTTCTCAATGATTATTTTGCCTATATTCCAAAACAACATTATTTGCTCTTGATTTACACCGAGAATAGCTTTATATTGAGCATTTTGAATTTGGGTTTTTATGTTTTCTAATATTAAAAAATAGCTGTCTTGGTTTATAAGCATCAATAGCCCTCCAATGCATTGCACGATTTTAACTGTCTTTATTACATCATAAATTTTAAAAAAATTATGATGCAATAAGCCATATGTTTATTATAGCATAAAAGGTTAGAGGTATCAAATATTATAAGTGTTAAAACAAAAACAGCTCCCTTACATAGCCTATAATGCAAATGAAAGTAGTGATTTGCCTATAATTTTGACTACTGCCTGACCACCTCTGACCACTATTTGACTACTACTCACCCCAAACATCAAAAAAGCCTGTAACCTCTCTCGTATAAGGGCTTACAGGCTTTTCGCATATCTTTTTCAACTTGCGCACAACTAACAGGGCCCCAGTAAAAAAGCCACTTTGCAAAAGCACACCATACGCCTCCGACGCTGGGTGTCGTTGGTTCAAATCCAATCAGGCGTGCCAAAACCGAAGCTTTAGCTCTAAAATCGCACTCCATATTATGGGGTGCAATTTCTTGCAATTTATAAGAAAATCTCGAGTTAGGATTTCATGTTCCTGGGGAAAAGCTTGGATTATATGCATATAGTGCTAAGGTTTAATGCTGGTAAATTAACTGGCTACTATTCTGTCGTATTTGCTATTCTTAACTCCACAAAATCAAATTATTGAATTGTTAAATTATTTATAGTATAATTAAAAAAGATTTAATCACGGAATTTGTGTATTATTAGTTAACTATTATAAGCTTATCATATTTAAAAAATAGGAGAGATAGTCTAAGTGATTACCATATTAGAATATGTTATTGCAATTGCTGAAACTGGTAGTTTCACCAAGGCTGCTGAAAAGCTTTTTATAAGCCAATCAGCGATAAGCCAAGCAATGCAAAAATTTGAAAGAGATATTGGTGCGAAGATTTTTAATAGAGAAAAAAATATTGTAACTTTAACACCTGCGGGACAGATAGTGGTTAAGGAGGGTAAAAAAATACTCTTGCTTTATCAGAACATGAAAACACAGGTTAATGATATTGGTGCATGGAATATTTTATCATTAAATGTTGGAGCTGCCTCATCATATCAGCGACTATATATGAGTCAGATTTTGTCTGAGTTTAAGTCCGCCTTTCCTTATATCAACTTAAATATAATAACCGAATTTTCATATAAAATGTACGAAGGGATAACCGAGGGCAGATTGGATGCAGCGATAGTTATTGGACCTGTACCAGATTTATTTGACTATATTAATATAGCAAGGGAAGAAGTTTTTTTAGCTGTGCCCCCAAATCATCCACTTACAAGTATTTTCCCTAAAGGCGGAGAACCTTATCCAACAGCCGATTTATCACTATGTGAAAAAGAGAATTTTATACCTTATCATCAAGGCAGACATATTCAAGGTATATTTGAAAAAGTATTTGATGAGGTGGGGTATCTACCTAAAACCTTAAATCCATGTTCAAGCACTGAAAGTGTTAATAATATGGTATTTCATGGTATGGGACTTGGCATAGTTCCTTATTCAACTATAAGGTTGTGCCCTGTTGAGATGCGTTCCAAGTATTATAGAATATTTCCTGAGGGCGTATTTAGAGATTTAGTGCTTGCGAGATTAAAAGGTGAGTATAAGAGCCGTGCACAAAAAGAATTTTTTAATGTAGCATCAAAAATTTATCTTGAAGAGTAAGCTGTAAAATATAAAAAGACTACTGTTTAGTAATTTAATCTAAATAGTAGTCTTTTTCATACAAAAAGGAAATTCAGTATTGACCTTTTAAGAAAATTATCATGTGTGCTTTTCTGCATATATGGAGCTCATCCTGTAATTATAGGAAGTCTAAAAAATATGGTAGTGTTAATATTATTAACATCAAATGGTAGTATTTAAGTTGCACAAAAAATAAAGGTCATTTTATATGTTATAAGTTTTGCTAATACTAAGAATTAAATGTTTGAATTGTACAAATATATATCCACATAGTATAATTAAACTGTCGAATATATAATGTTTCGACCATTTAGCCCTTAACAATCCATAATTAATTAGGTTGTTAGACAAATTAAATTTTGAAAGGAACATTAAAAAATGAAAAAAAGAATTTTGGCAATGTTATTTGCAACAATTATGATGGCAAGCTTTACATCATGTAGCTCGTCAGACGCACAATCAGGCTCTACTGCACAACCAGATGCAGCTTCAGCAGCCTCCGCTTTCCCCGAAGAAACAATCACTATTGTAGTTCCGTTTGCAGCAGGTGGAAATGTTGATTTAACTTGTAGAATTATAGCAGAAGAGCTATCTACCGTATTGGATACTGATGTTGTAGTTGAAAATAGAGAGGGCGGCGGTGCTATTATCGGTCAGACCTACGGTCTTTCACAAGAAGCGGACGGATATACTATACTTGCAACAACATCAAGTTTTGTTACAAACATACTCTCTGGGGACACTGAGTTCAAAATGGAAGACGCAACAGCTATCGGACAGTATTGCTTTGACCCCGAAATCATTGTAGTTTCAGCAGATTCAGGTATCACAACATTTGAGCAATTCATACAAGTGGCTAAAGATGGAAGTGTTACAAACTCTACTCCTGGATTCTCCACATCGCACCACATTGCAAGTCTCATATTTGCAGATCAAAATGGCTTAAATTTTGAATATATGCACACTGATGGTTCTGCAGAACAAGTTGTTCAGCTTGCTGGCGGACATGCACAAGTGGGTATGACTACATATGGTGGTGCCGCTACACTAATTAGCGAAGGTAGAATTATACCTATTGCTGTATGTAATACTGAAAGAAGTGCGGATTTACCTGATGTTCCTACACTTGCAGAGCTTGGATATGACTTCAACTATGGTGCTTGGCGTGGATTTACCGTACCTGCTGGCACACCAGAAGAGGTGGTAACTATACTCTCAGATGCTCTTTCAGAGGTAATGGCAAGTGAAGAAGTTGCGCAAGCTTTTAAGGATAGTGGTTTCCCTGTTGCGTACTTAAATGCTAATGATTTCCAAATTATGATGGAAAATGACTACGAAAATATGTCTGAAATTTATCATTTATTAGAAGAATAATTTTCTTTAGTATATTTTAAGTATGTAAACTGTATTTTACGAACCAATGCGACTGAGGCTTAGTGTCAACTAAAACTCAGTCGCATTAATAAAATATAGATAATAATATATGAAGGAGATTATGGTATATGCGTAAAAAGAATATGATTATCGCTATCTCATCCATTATTTTTGGTATATGGATGTACTACACGGCTTCCCAACTTAAAAGCGGACCGGATTTTTGGCCTAAAATTGTTGCTGCTGGAATTATTATTTTAGGTGCTATTATACTTTCGTGGGTGTTCACGGATAAGAAAAAAGAAGAAAATTCAAGTGAGAATAAAGGCAATATAAAAGATTATTTTAATGTTATAGCAGTAGTTTTTTTATTGGTTGTATATTATTTTGCTATGCAGATAGTTGGATATACAATACCCACATTTTTCCTAATAAATGGTACTACATTTATATTAGGTTACAGAAATTTAAAGGTGACATGCATAACATCACTCATTATAACTATAGTTTTATATCTTTCGTTTACACATTTATTTGGAATAAATTTTCCAGGTGCATTTCTTTAAATAAGGAGGAGTTATATGGAAAATATAATGGCTGGATTAAGCGTTTTGCTTAATTTTAATACAATGTTATTTATTTTAATCGGAACTGTAGCTGGATTGGTTATAGGCGCTTTACCGGGGCTTACTGGAAATATGGCTATTGCGCTTATGGTTCCAGTAACATTTTCTATGGAGCCCGTTACAGGATTGGCTTTTTTGACATCCATTTATTGTTCGTCAATATTTGGCGGTTCTATATCGGCGATACTTTTAGGTATTCCAGGGACTATATCATCTTTTGCAACAACCCTTGATGGATATCCTATGGCTAAAAGTGGTCGAGCTGGAATAGCACTGGGTGTTTCAACACTTTCAAGTGTTTTTGGTGGCATATTCAGTGCCATAGTACTTATGAGTCTTACCACAGTGCTCGCAGAATTCGCTTTGAGCTTTGGCCCTTCTGAATACTTTGCTGTTGCGGTCTTGGGGCTTAGCTGTATTGCAAGTATAGGTGGTAAATCTATAACCAAAGGATTACTTTCAGGCTTTATAGGGCTATTTATCGCGTGTATAGGAATGGATCCTCAAACAGGAGTAAAGCGTTTTACTTTTGATAATATCAATCTTTTAGGCGGAGTGGAAATGGTTGCAGCGCTAATGGGATTATTTGGTGTTATTTCAGTACTTAAAAGTGCGGAAAAAGCTAAAAAAGCTGCAAAACAACAAGATATGCCCGATGTAGGCACAATTTGGATTGGATTTAAGATGTGTCGCGACTTGCTACCCACATGGATTAGAGGCTCAATCATAGGAACACTTGTTGGTATAATCCCCGGTGCCGGTACAAATGTTGCAACATTTTTAGCATATGATACTGAGAAAAAAATCAGCAAAAACCCAGAAAAATTTGGAACTGGCGAACCCAAGGGGGTTGCAGCACCTGAAAGCGCTAACAATGGGGTTACAGGTGGTTCACTCGTGCCACTTCTTGCTCTTGGGGTGCCGGGGAATGCTACATCTGCGCTTTTCCTAAGTGCACTAATGCTACAAGGCTTGTCTACTGGGCCTTCATTATTTACAGAAAATGCAGACATAGTTTACTCTTTGTTTTTATCATTCTTTATCGCAAATATTTTAATGGCACCAATAGGGCTGTTTTTGCTTAAGTATATGAAAACTATTCTATCCGTTCCGGAAGGACTAATGGGGGGAATCATACTTGCTCTTTGTGCAACGGGGGTATTCTCATTAGCAACAAATCCATTTGATGTATTAATAATGATTATATTTGGAGTGCTTGGCTACTTATTCTACAAATTCGATATTCCCTCTGCACCACTCATAGTTTGCCTTGTTCTTGGTACAATGGCAGAAACAAACCTACGCCAAGCATTAGTTGCAAGTGCTGGCTCATATGACTTCTTGTGGAGTCGTCCAATAACTTTTGCTCTTTTATTTGTGTCCATATTTAGTTTCTTCTTCCCAATTATAAGCAAGCTTTACAAAACAAGTAGAAGAAAAAAATCACCTGATGCTGTAAGTGTAACTGATCTTGCATCTGGGGTGGATGGATTAGAAAAACTTGATGACTAACTGAAGGGGTGTAATGTTATATGGAAAACAAAACCCTTGAGCTTTGTAACTTTTTGACGGGTTTGAAGTTTTGTGATTTAAGTGAGCAAAATATCTTGGATATTAAATATCGCATATTAGATTATCTTGGTTGCGTTATAGCGGCAAAGGACTTACCTGTTTCAGATAGTGTGCTTAAGTTTGTAGATATGCAAGGTGGGAGTGAACTTTCTTCAATAGTAAATCGCCAAAAAAAGACCTCAGAGATAAATGCTGCCTTTGTAAATGGTATACTTTCACACGCTCTTGAATATGACGATACAAATAAAATTGCGATAACACACCCAGGAGCACCTGTTATTTCTGCTGCGCTTGCAGTCGCCGAAAATTTAAATAGCTCGTTTGAGAGAGTAGCTGTTGCCATAGCCGTAGGATATGAAGCTATGATAAGATTGGGAGGTGCTATCAACCCCTCACACTATAAAAGTTTTCATACAACGGGCACCTGTGGAGCCTTTGCCTCTGCGGCAGCGGTTTCTGTACTACTTGAACTTTCTGCCAAAGAAATGGAGAGAGCTTTTGGTATAGTCTCAACTATGGCTAGTGGAGTAGTTAATGTTTTTGGGACGGATTCAAAACTCGTTACAGTGGGTAATGCCGCTAAAAACGGTATTATTGCTGCAAGATTAGCTAAATTAGATATTAGCGCTCCAAAAGATGCGTTTGCAAGTAAAAAAGGGTATGGGATGATAACATCGGAAAGTCAAGATTTAAGTTATATGATACCCAAACCTGAAGATGCACTACTGCTTGAAGACGCATATTACAAAATACACGCTTCCTGTGGACATACACATTCAGCACTTGATGCACTTTTAGAAATTATGCATAAAAACGATTTCCAATATGAAGAAATTGCCGATATAGAAGTTTTGGTGTATAAAACTTCGTTAGAGCTTTGTGGGGAATTTAAGGTGCAAACACCGAGTGAAGCCAAATTTTCTTTGCCATACTGTATATCAGCAATGCTTATATATGGACAATGCACTTTAAGTGAATTCTTCCAAGAAGTTTTAGAGTGTGAGAAGATAAGGTTGTTATCTGAGAAAATACATATATATGAAAAGGAAGAATATACCAAGTATTATCCTGAGTTGAGATATTCTAAAATTATTATAAAGCTAAATTGTGGAAAAACACTTGAAAAAGAAGTGGATTTGCCAGTTAAAAAGCCATCACTAAACTTCTTAGAAAAAAAATTCATGTCACTTGCTGGAATGACAATATCCGGTGAAAATGCAATTAGACTGAAAGAGAGTGTATTAAATTTAAAAACAACTGATACATTAAGTGAAATTTTATTATTATTAAGAACGATATAAATAGGGGGATTTTTATTATGTCTTGCAATATGTTAGATTCAATGCTGTACAAAAATAGCTTTAGCACGCCTCATATGCGTGAAATTTTTGATGATTTATCCATTGTTCAAAATATCTTGGATTTTGAGGTTGCACTTGCTCAAACACAGGCAGAAATGGGTATCATTCCAAAGGAAGCAGCGGAGGAAATTACTAAAAAAGCAAAAGTTGAAAATTTGGACATTGATAGGATACATGAAAGAGTTAAAAAAGTAGGGCATTCCTTAGTGCCTATCTTAGAAGAATTTGAAAGCGTTTGTGAGAACGGATATGGAGAATATATCCACTTAGGTGCAACAACTCAAGATATCATTGACACTGCATTTATGTTAGCAATGAAACAGGGTGTCGAAATTATTTATAAAGACATGCTTGAAACAGAAGAAACAATGCTTGGTATGATTGAAAAATATCGTAATTCGGTAATGCCTGGACGCTCACACACACAGCAAGCTTTGCCTATTACTTTTGGATACAAGGTGGCTGTTTGGGCTAGCGAAGTAAGAAGAAATATTGAGAGATTAGAGCAGTGCATGGAACGTTGTTTTGTTGGGGAGCTTGCAGGTGCGGTAGGTACTATGGCAGGATTTGGCCCTAATGGACTTGAAATGAGTGATAGAACAATTGAGAAAATTGGGCTTAAGGCACCGGATGTTGCTTGGCATGTTTCAAGGGACAGAATAGCGGAAATGTGTACCACTCTTGCAATCCTCACATATACTAACGGCAAAATCGGAAATGAGCTTGCAAAGCTTCAAATGACTGAAGTGAGTGAAGTTTTTGAAGGGTTTGTTGCAGGTTCAGTAGGCTCTTCAACTATGCCACATAAAAGAAATCCTAACAAGCTTGAAAGTTTACAAATGATTGCAAGACTAACAAAGGGTTCCGCCACAACTACAATGGAGTCAATGTTCTGTGAGCATGAGCGTGATGGAGCACTTTGGAAAATAGAGTGGAAGGCAGCCAATGAAACAGTTATTCTTGCAGGAACTTCTACTGCTACAATCAAAAATGTTATGGCTAATTTAGTAGTTGATGAAAAGAAAATGAAAAAAGATTTATATGTATTAAGGGGCTTAATGCAGAGTGAAGGAATGATGCTTGAGCTTGGAAAACACATAGGAAAACAAACTGCTCATGGCATAATCTATGAAATCGCAATGAAGACATTTGAGCAAGATAGGGATTTTGCTGATATGCTTATGGAAAATGAAACAGTTGCCAAACATATGAGCAGAGAAGAAATTGATAATATATTAAACCCAGAAACCAATATTGGTCTAAGCGGTGAAATTTGCGACCGTGTGGTTAAAAGCATTCGAAGTGCCCGTAAATAAAATAAACTGGAGGTAAATTATGGAGTTGAATTTTGCTCTAAAAGCTCATGATAAAGATAATGTTGCGACAATTTTTGCAAACAATGTAGCTGAGGGTAGTGTTATGCAAGTAACGGATAAAAGAGGCGCAAGAGAAGAAATTAAAGTTCTAAGCTCACTACCATATGGACATAAAATTGCTGTAACAACCATTAATAGTGGTGAAGAAATCCTTAAATATGGCGAGACAATAGGGGTAGCCACTAAAGAGATAAAAAAAGGGGAATATGTACATATTCATAATATGGATGCTTTGCGTGGTCGCGGAGATCAGAAATAATAGGAGGAATTTATGAGCTATTCTTTTTACGGATATAAAAGAGACGATGGACGGTATGGGGCAAGGAATTTAGTGGCTGTTATACCAAGCGTAATATGCTCTGCAGATGTTGCACAAGCAATAGTACGCCAAGTTCAAGGGACGGTAGGTTATTTCCATCATCAAGGATGTTGTCAGCTACCTATTGATTTAAAATGTGTAACAGACACACTAATTAACTTAGGTAAAAGCCCAAATGTAGCAGCTGTTTTAATAGTAAGCCTTGGATGTGAAGGCACTGACTGCAAAAGACTTGTTGAGGAAATCGCAGCGAGTGGGAAACCAGTGGAAATTATAAATATGCAAGAGCTTGGTGGCACAAGCAGGGCGATACAAGCAGGAATTGACATCGCTCAAAAACTCACTATTTACGCTTCCGGATTGCGAAGAGAAGAAACAGATATTTCAAATATGATAATGTCTATAAAATGTGGTGCTTCCGATACCACAAGTGGAATAGCATCAAACTGTGTTATTGGATACGTTGCTGATAAACTTGTTGATTTAGGCGCAACTGTTGTCTTTGGTGAAACCACAGAATTTTTAGGCGGTGAGCATATTTTAGCTAATCGTGCTGTCGGTGGGCCTCATGGTCCAGTGGGCAAGAAAATATATGAGATAGTTGATAGAATGGAAAAACGAGCAAATGCCATAGGCGAAGACATGAGAGGTGGCCAGCCAACCCCTGGGAATATTGAGGGGGGACTCTCCAGTATAGAGGAGAAAAGCTTGGGTGCAATTGTGAAATCAGGGTCAAAACCCATATGCGGTGTTTTAGAGTATCACGAATTTATTACTAACCAAAAAGGATTGTGGATAAAAGACACACCTGGACGAGAGCCTGAAATACTCACAGGTATGGCGGCAACTGGTGCACAATGCATGATGTTTTCCACAGGTAGAGGTGCTCCACAAGGATTCCCGACTATGCCAGTAATTAAAATTTGTGGAAATCCAAATACATATGAGCGCATGCAACATGATATGGACTTAAATGCTGGGAGAATAATCACAGGAGAAAAAAGCATTGAGGAAGTTGGAGAAGAAGCTTTTGCCATGATGCTTGATGTATTAAATGGCAAGATGACAAAAAATGAGGCTCTTACATATTATTCCACAATGGATATTTATTGCAGAGGTCCTGTTATATAGTTTGTTAGCACAGTGTATTAATTAACAAATAAAGCGGAAAGGTGCTGATTGATGTTATCGGCTATATTCCGCTTTTTTGTTAAACTGCAGAAAATATTCATAGAAACCTAAAGATGGGGGATGAAGTTATGCCAATAAACTCAGATAATAAAATTACAAATGACTTGCTTAGCTCTGTGACTGTACCCAAAATGGTTAAAGTGAGGCAGATATTTGAGAATAAAAAAATAACTGATTTGCATGGAGCATTGCAAGAAACATTAAACACAGAAAAAATAACCACACAAATTAAGCCGGGAATGAGTATTGCAATAACAAGTGGCAGTAGGGGGATAGATAATATCGCAGCTATTACACGCCAAGTTGTGGATTTTCTTAAGGAAAAAGGTGCAAATCCATTTATTGTGCCTGCAATGGGTAGCCATGGTGGAGCAGTTGCTGAGGGGCAAATCGAAGTGCTTGAGAGCTTTGGTATTACCGAAGAAAGTATGGGATGCCCCATAAAGGCAAGCATGGAAGTAGATGTGCTTGCCAAGATGCCCGATGGAACAGAAGTGTATATTGATAAATTTGCACATTCTGCGGATGGAATAGTTGTTATCAACAGGATAAAGCCACATACAGGTTTTAGAGGTTCATATGAAAGTGGATTGTTTAAGATGATGACTGTTGGATTGGGTAAGCAAAAGGGTGCTGAAACTGTCCACAATAGAGGCAGGCTTAAAATGGGCGAAACAATAGAATTTGGGGGCAATGCATATTTAGAGCATGCAAATGTGCTTTTTGGTGTAGCAATAGTTGAGAATGCTTTTGATAAGACATATAAGATACAAGCACTTACCCCAGAAGAAATCAAATCCCAAGAACCCAAACTCCTGCTTGAAGCTAAAAATTTATTGCCAAGGATTATGTTTGAAAATTTAGATGTGCTCATTATTGATAATATGGGTAAAAATATAAGTGGAACAGGAATGGATACGAATATAACAAAATCATTCTCTTATGAATCTAAGATAAGTAGAGAGGGTCGTGCTAAAAAAATAGTTGTGTTAGATTTAACCCCTGAGAGTCATGGTTCAGCTGTTGGATTAGGTACAGCAGACATAACAACACATAGGCTATTTGAGAAAATGGATTTAAATACTACTTATCCAAATTTGTTGACAACAGGTGGAACAGATTCAGCTAAAATTCCAATGATGTTTGAAAGTCAGAATTTAGCTATAAAGGCTGCGATAAAGACTGTTATTGGTGTCAAGGAAGAGCAAATGAAAATCGTGCGGATTAAAGACACTTTGCATATAACTGATATTGAAATATCGGAGTCACTTTTAGATGAAGCTAAGCAGAATGAAAACATTGAAATTTTAACTGCCCCATATGAGCTGTCATTTGATAGCCATGGAAATTTATTCGATTAAAATAACATACTTGATACTTCTTAATTTAAGTTTTAGGAGAAAATTATGGATTACAATAAACTCGCATTAGAAATGCATGAAGTTAATAAAGGCAAAATTGAAGTTAATAGCAAAGTTATAGTGAAAACAAGAGAAGATTTAAGCACAGCATATACTCCTGGCGTAGCAGAGCCTTGTCGAAAGATAGCTCAAAATAAAGATGATGTGTATAAATACACCTGCAAAGGCAACATGGTGGCGGTAGTAAGTGATGGCTCAGCAGTTTTAGGATTGGGTAATATAGGGCCTGAAGCGTCCATGCCTGTAATGGAGGGTAAAAGTATATTATTTAAGAATTTTGGAGGTGTCAATGCATTTCCTATCTGCTTAGATGTACATGATACACAAGACATTATAAATGTTGTTAAGGCTATCGCACCAAGTTTTGGCGGTATCAATTTAGAAGATATTGCCTCACCGCAGTGCTTTGAAATCGAAAGACGCCTTGAGGAAGAGCTTGATATTCCTGTTTTCCATGACGATCAACATGGAACTGCTGTCGTTGTAACTGCTGCACTTCTCAATGCTATAAAAATTGTTGATAAAAAAATAGAAAACTTAACTGTTGTAATAAATGGACCTGGTGCCGCTGGAACAGCTATAATTAAAATGCTTTTGCATGCAGGAGTTAAAAAAATAATTGCTTGTGATGAGCATGGCATATTATATAAAACACGTGAAAAAGGTATAGTGGATCACAAAAAAGAGCTGTGTGAAATAACAAACTTAGAGGACAAGCGAGGAGGCCTTAAAGAAGCACTTGAGGGGGCTGATGTGTTTGTAGGTGTCTCTGTACCTGGTGCATTAAAGGCTGAGTATATAAAAAATATGGCAAGCTCTCCAATAGTATTTGCAATGGCAAATCCTATTCCTGAAATCATGTATGATGAAGCAATGCAGGCAGGTGTGCAAGTTATGGGAACTGGTAGAAGTGATATGCCAAACCAAATAAACAATGTCCTTGTCTTCCCTGGTATATTTAAAGGGGCACTAAGGGCAAATGCAAGGAATATAAATTATGATATGAAGTTTGCAGCTGCTAAAGCAATAGCAGATTTAATTGATGAAACTCAATTGAGAGCAGAATATATTATACCCTCTGCTTTTGATGAGAGAGTTGCAAATGCGGTGGCTGATGCAGTGGAAAAAGCAGCCATAGCCTCAGGTGCTGTGAGAAAGATAGTCAGTGAAAATTAGCCACTAAAGATAATAATCATGAAAGGGTAAAACTTATGAGAGAAATACAAGCGGCAAAAGTCACAGAAGTAGTAAGAGAACTATGTATAGACGCAAATATAAATCTGCCTAAAGATATTTGCGAAGCAATAGATATTTCTATATCCAAAGAGGATTACGCTCCTGCAAAAAACATATTGGAACTATTAGTTGACAATTATAATATTGCTAAGGAAGACCATATGCCTATATGCCAAGATACAGGGCTCGCATGTGTTTTTGTAGAAATAGGACAAGAGGTATATATAAATGGTTCATTAGAAGATGCGATTAATGAGGGAGTTAGACAAGGTTATGCTGATGGATATCTTAGAAATTCATGTGTGATAGATCCTTTAAGAAGAGTTAATACAAATGATAATACTCCTGCTATGATTTATTATGAAATCATCAAAGGGAATACACTAAAAATAACTGTTGCGCCAAAAGGTTTTGGAAGCGAAAATATGAGTAGAATTAAAATGCTTGTCCCCTCCGACGGAATAGATGGTGTAAAAGATTTTGTTTTAGAAACTGTCAAAATTGCAGGTCCTAATCCTTGTCCACCAATAGTAGTTGGTGTTGGCATAGGGGGTACCTTTGATAAAGCGGCTTTGCTCGCAAAAAAAGCACTGACTAAAGATGCAAACCAAGCAAATGAAGATAAATTTTATGCAGATTTAGAAGATGAATTGTTGGAGGAGATTAACAAATTAGGCATAGGGCCACAGGGATTTGGTGGGAGGACAACAGCAATTGCTGTTAATGTTTTAGCTATGCCTACTCATATTGCAGGATTGCCTTGTGCAGTTAATATTAATTGTCATGTTACAAGACATAAATCAAAGGAGATATAAAGCTGTTTTCTCATCAGGCACACCTGATATCTGAAAAAATGGTATAATTATCACCATTTTTATGGCTATTTTGTGACTTTAAAAGAAGGGATGATCATAAATATGAAAAAACATATAAATACTCCGCTTACAAAGGAGGTTGTAAAAACCTTAAAAAGTGGCGATGAAGTATTACTTTCTGGGGTTATTTATACAAGTCGTGATGCAGGACATAAGCGAATGGTAGATTTGCATAGGAATGGCAAAGAACTTCCTGTGAATTTAGAAAATCAAATTTTATATTTCGTGGGTCCCACCCCTGCAAAACCTGGTCAGGTAATAGGTGCAGCAGGCCCTACAACAAGTTATCGCATGGATGCATACTCACCTACACTTATAAATGAATGCGGTTTAACAGGAATGATTGGCAAAGGCAAACGCAATGATGATGTGGTGAGTGCGATGAAGGATAGTTCTGCTGTTTACTTTGGGGCAATAGGTGGTGCTGGAGCCTTGCTGTCAAGATGCATTGTTAAGTCGGAGATTGTAGCATTTGAGGATTTAGGAGCTGAAGCACTCAGGCGCCTTGAAGTCGTAGATATGCCTCTTGTAGTAGTTATAGATTGCTATGGTGAAAATTTATATGACACAGGCAAAGAAAACTATTTAAGAAATTTAAAATAGTATTGCTTAAATACTGGCGTTTAAAATTAAGAGTGGTGTAAAGATGGAAATGCGAGTGGAAAAAGAAAACCTATTTAGATGCTGATAATTATCTGCGTATAAATTGAGCGCTATTCTCTACACCCATTGAAATATTTTCATTGGCAAAATGTATTGATACATTAGCATATTATATAATTATTTTGCAGTGAATATCGTTAAAAAAATATCAAATAAGTTTGGAGAAAATCATGAAAAAGAATTTATTGAGTAAAATATTGGTAACTATACTATCTACTTCATTAGCTATGACTTCATTAACTGGGTGTGCATCAGAACCGAGTAGTGAAAGCACATCAGCTCCTGATAGTCAAAGCATATTGACGGATGGGGAATATTCTGCACAAACAAAAGGTTATACAAACATGACGGTTATCACCACTATTAAGGACGATGCAATCACAGATATCACATTAGAACATAGTGAAACAGCTGGTGTTAGTGATGGAGCTATTGAATTTGTTCCAAGTGAAATAATAGCTATTCAAGGACTGGGGGTTGATGCAGTTGCAGGTGCAACTTTAACAAGCAATGGTATTATCCAAGGTGTTGAAGATGCCTTAAAACAAGCCGGTGCAACAGAAGAATACATAGCTTCGCTTAAAGAAGTTAAAAGTGCCCCAGTAGAAAAAGTGGCGGATGAAACATTAGAAGCCGATGTTGTAATTATTGGTGCAGGTGGTGCTGGTATGTCTGCGGCTGTAACAGCTCACCAAGCAGGTAAAACTGTTTTAGTTATAGAAAAAACAGCACAGATGGGCGGCAATACTATTTTGGCTGGTGGTGCATTAAATGCAGTTGACGATGGAAGCGAAACTGCTATTGCAAATGAAGATAGTGTAGCTCTTCATTATCAGCAAACATTTGATGGCGGGGATGGCGAAGGTAATCCAGCCCTTGTTGAAATTTTAGTTGGTGAAGCTTGGGACGGAGTTGAGTGGTTACAAAGTCTTGGCATGGAATTTAAAGAAGGAACATTCACAGTTACAGGTGGTATGTGGCAAAGAGCTCACGCACCAGTTGAGCCAAAAGGAACAGGATTTTTCACAACATATCAAAAATATATGGATGAAAATGAAGGGATAGAAGTTATTTACAACACAACAGCTACTGAAATTGTGATGACCGATAATAAAGCAACTGGCGTTATCGCAACTGGCGAAACAGGAAATACAATTACTTTTAATGCTAATAACGGTGTTATTATTGCAACAGGTGGTTTTGGACAAAATATCGAAATGAGAGAAGAAGCTAATATAGAAGTTGGTAAATGGCCAACGCTTGGAGAAGCAATCAAAAGTACAAACACATCTGCGATAACAGGTGATGGTATTATAATGGCAGAGGCTTTGGGTGCAAATTTAGTTCAAATGGGAAATATTCAGCTCCTCCCACTCGGCGACCCTGAAACAGGAAGCCTTGCAGGAAATATTGAACACGGTGTGGAATCAAGAATATTTGTTAACTTAAATGGTGATAGATTTACTGATGAAGGTGGCAGACGTGATGATATGACACTTGATTTAATTAATCAGCCAGAATCAACAATGTTTATTGTTATGGATAGTGATTCATATCCAACTCCAGATACTTTAAATAACTTTGGTGAAACTATTGGTGATTTAGTTGAAAGTGGTACTGCTTATAAAGCTGATACACTTGAAGAATTAGCTGAAATGATAGGTGTTCCAATCGAAAACTTAGTAGCTGCTGTTGAAGAATATAACAAATACTGCTTAGGTGGAGAATTTGAAGGTCAGGCTGATGAATTTGGCAGAACATTGTTTACCGATACAGAGCAGGTGCATAATGGCATAAACAATGGACCATATTATGCAACAAAAAGGGTTCCTACTGTTCACCACACAATGGGTGGTATAGAAATAACAGAAAATGCTGAAGTTTTAGACGTGAATGGTGAAGTTATAGAGGGTTTATTTGCAGCTGGTGAAGTTACTGGTGGTATACACGGTGCAAATCGTTTAGGCGGTAATGCATTAACAGATACCGTTGTATTTGGTCGCATTGCTGGTGAAAATGCTTCTAAATAGTTAATTTACTATAATTACAAAGAGTAGTGGACGGATTTTTCTGTTCACTGCTTTTTAGGTTATAATCAAAACACTTTAGAGAAGAAAGTAACACCCTAACAAGCTCTGTGATAAATTTATTTGTAAGTGTGTAATAATAATTAAATTTGTCTTCGGGTGCTCAGAGATTTCTATACAAAGATGGGCACTATCGGCTGGTGTATGTCCTATTAATTTTGAAGAGTATTTTAATAATTTGTGCAGAGCAGCTTGTCTATATTCAAACACTGTAAATCTATATAGTGAAGAACTAACCAAGCAGATTCCTCAAGCATCTAAACCACAATTATGGGCAGTTATAAAACTTTTTACCAAATCTACTATTTAAACTATTATAATGATATTAGCTAAAAGAATGACCATAGTTTTTAGCAAAAATTTTATATAAGGTTAAGCAGTAAAATGCAAAGGTGGTAGCGAGTATCAGACAGCTTTGGAAAATATTCAGGAAACACTTAGGTTGAATATGGAATAACAAAGCAATATTGTAGTTGATGACAGCTTTGATAGATTTATGAGTGGGGGCAAGTAGATGTAATTTAGGAGATGCACAAAATAATTAGGCACTATTATCTACATCTTTATTTTTAAAGCCCTTGACGCCAACCACCTTTTGCGCTATGATTATCATGTCAAACGACAAACCATCATAAACATATGATTCGGGGAAAATGAGGACCTGCGCAAATATCGAACCTTTTGGAAAGGAGCGTTTATGAAATCCTATCTGGAATTCTTAGGCCATAGAGATTGAAATCTTTGTCCGAAGATTATTTCCCGAAATCAAAAAATATTTTGCAAACGAGGAAGTGCAAAAATAATTCTCAGAGTGGAAAGCGAAGAATTTAGAAAACAAAGTTAAATCTGAGGATTAAAAAACTGACCTGTGACTAAAATGGTTACAGGTCAAAAGTTTTGTTAAAGCCTTATTCTTATCATAAATCCATAAGGTAAAATATAGTAGTTCGTATTTAGGTCGTTTTTTATTCACTATTTCCTACACCCCCAACCCCTCATGAAGCACCCTCGCCGCCTTTTTCCTATTCTTATCAAATGCATGGGTGTAAATATCAAGGGTGATGCTAACCTGTGCGTGCCCAAGTAAGCTTGACACCGTTGCCACATCTGCACCTTTGCCGATAAGCACACTTGCCACACTGTGACGAAGGCTGTGTACATTTAGGTCTGTGGGCAAGTTGTGCTTTCGCAGTATCTTTTTAAATCTATTAGAAAATGATATCTTCCCCGTAGAAGTAAAGGCAGAAGACAATATAAAAAGTAAGAGCTTAAAAGAGTATGAGGAATTATTTTCGGATGAAACAAAACTTCGTATAAGATTTTCTTTGGCAAATTTAAAGCTTGATAATGGGGTGCTGAATATTCCACTTTTTATGGCGGATAGAGTGAAACAAGTAATAGAGATAGCCTCTAAAATTACCACCGATTGACCACCTCTGACCACTATTTGACTACCATTCCCCCAAAACATCAAAAAAGCCTGTAAAACCACTTGTCATAAGGGTTTACAGGCTTTTCGTATATGCTATACAATTTGTGCACAACCAACAGGGCCCCAATGAAATAACCACTTTATAAAAGCACGCTATACGCCTCCGACGGTGAGGGTCGTGCGTTTAAGCTTTATTAGGCATAACAGCAA
>CAYJPF010000021.1:0-32973 GCA_964372025.1 uncultured Peptococcaceae bacterium
GAAAGAAAGCTGCTATTTTTATTTGCTGCGCAAATAAAAATGAAGTGCTCTACGGTAATAAAACTATCAAGCAAAGCTAACGCTTAAGAAAGCAAAGCTAACGCTTAAGAAAGCAAAGCTAATGCTTAAGAAAGCAAACCAATGCCTAAGAAAGCAAACCAATGCCTAAGAAAGCAAACCAATGCCTAAGATAGCAAACCAATGCCTAAGATAGCAAACCAATGTCTAAGATAACAAACCAATGCCTAAGATAGCAAACCAATGCCTAAGATAGCAAAAAAAAAAAGGGCGACCGCAATATTTTTTATTGCGGCAGCCCTTTTTTTATTATTAAATAGTTATTAAACAGTGCCTCGTTGCGCCTTATTACGTTTGTAGGCCAAAAGCAAGGCCAAGGATTTATTACTGGTATAATAGTATAGATTAGCGCCGCAAGAATATAAAAAGCTATGGGCGCAGGCAAAAGAATCGGGATTATATTGACCACCGGCCTGGCAAGATACCCCATGCTTGATAGCTTGCACCAATTGAGTATTATTTTTAGGATGCGCCCCTAAATAGGTGCTGCCCAAACCAATACCCGAAAAACGATGATTATCCGAACCGCCAAAAGCCGGTTTTTTGTATTTTTTAGTAAGCCTAGCCGCCAAATGATTGCCAACTACGCTTGCGCAAGAATTAAAAGACTCGATAAAATCAAACTCATGGCAAATTTTTTGCATTTTGCGCCATTTGCGATGATTTTGCATACCAAACTTGCAATAATCATAAGGATGCGCCGGCCCAATTAGGCCACCTAAACGATGAACCAAATCAATCAGCCTTTTTACATCCATGCCCCGATAACTAAAAACTCTAGTATCCACTTCATCAGGCATGATAATTATCATATGCCCGGCATCTAGCGTATCGTATTCTATACCTTTAAAAACAATAAAGTCGTCCCGGCCACTTTCCTGCCAGGCTTCATAACCGCGGTAAGAATTATGATCGGTAGTTAGTACAGCTTGATACCCCTTTAGCTTTAGCTGGTCGACAATATCAAATATACTTACGCGCCCATCAACAGAGCCTTCCGCGGTGTGACAATGCATATCGATCTGCAATTAAATTCCTCCGTCCGTTCAAGGTGGCAACTTATGTATGAACAGCCCCTAAATTTTGTTACAAAATACTGACCCATGCCTATATTATATCACATTTTTTATAAAATGTCTAGTTCTATTTTACCTTTTTGCCGATCTATGCGCACATAATTAGGTAATCCATTATGAAAAGGTATTTTTGGCTCGCCTTCAATTAAAGGTAATGCATAATCGATAAAATCTTGCTTTACATAGTTTTGAGCCTCGTTTAGCCAACTAAGCGGGAATTTTTTTTCGATATTGGCAACTTTTTCCAAACCAATTTTACCGCAAAAACTGCTATAATGACGGCTATCGGCACGCTCTAAAGTAACCATTACACCATTATCACCGTTTAGGGCATATTTTACGGCCTGCGCACCCACCATATAGGCCTCATCCAAATCGGTTTGCGATGCCATATGCATAGCCGCCCTTTGCATAGTACCCATAGTATTAGCACGGGCCTTAATGCCCAGCTCATGCTCGATCATATTCTTTAGGCAATCGCCGGCGCCGCTTAATTGGGGATGACCAAAGGCATCCACACTTTTAGAAGCCGAAACATAAACGCCATCGCCATAATTAATGCCTTCCGATACCACCACATAACAATAACCTAAACTTTGATAAACACGCTGCACATCGGCCAAAAACTTCTCCTTGCTAAAGGCAATTTCCGGCAGATAAATTAAATGCGGCGCTTCGTCGTCATAGCGTTTGGCTAAAGCGGCGGCTGCAGTTAGCCAACCGGCATCACGACCCATGGCCTCTAAAACCGTTACCTTGTTTTTGGTCGAAACACTTTCGAGGTCGATGCCTGTTTCCCGAACGGTGGTGGCAATATATTTAGCAGCCGAACCAAAACCCGGGCAATGATCGGTAAAAGGCAAATCATTATCGATGGTTTTGGGCACCCCAATTACCTGCATTTCCCAGCCGGCCTCTTGGGCTGCTAAAAAAGTTTTATGGGCGGTATCCATCGAATCATTACCGCCATTATAAAAGAAATAGCGAATATTTAATTTTTTGAATATCTGCACCAAACGGCGCTGATCTTCCTCGCCTACTTTATAGCGGCAAGAATAAATACCTGCCCCCGGCGTATAGCGTAAACCTTCGATAATGGCCGGATCTTGCAAGCCTAAATCAATAATATCGCCTTCTAAAATACCTTTTATCCCCGATATGCCGCCATATATCTTAAAACCATTCTTTTGATTAAGCCAAGTTTGAATAACCCCACTAACACTGCTATTAATTACCGCCGTAGGGCCGCCGCTTTGGGCAACTATGGCATTACCGCTTACAGGCATAACTTACCTCCTAATATTATATGCATAATTTGCAAAAAATGTTACCTTATAATCCGAACCCACCCCAGAAAAAATTAGGGCGGCTATATGATAGCTATAACTGCTATCTATAATTTTTTAGGCTCTTCAATTTGATCGCCTTCGTCTACCAGATAAACTTTTTTCATCACTTGCGCCTGCTTGGGGCGATCTTGGAAGCCGGTTGCACAATCGGCAATGGCATCTACGGTTTCCATACCCTTGATCACCTTGCCAAAGCCTGCATACTGACCATCCAAATGAGTGCTGGCCTGATGCATAATAAAAAACTGCGAGCCGGCCGAATCGGGATGCTGCGAACGAGCCATCGAAAGCACACCGCGATCATGCTTAAGCTCGTTAGGGAAGCCATTGCCCCTAAATTCGCCTTTAATGCTATAACCGGGATTGCCGGTGCCCTCGCCATCGGGGCAGCCGCCCTGAATCATAAAACCATTGATTACTCGATGAAAAATCAAGCCATCATAATAACCTTGATTTACCAACCACTTAAAATTTTGGACAGTATTTGGAGCAATCTCCGGGTATAATTCAATTTCGATTGTTTGACCATTTTCCATTTCAATAATTACCATAATATCCCTCTTTCTATTATTATATATATTTTAGCAAGCCAAAAGGCAGCTTAAGCTCGTGCTTATAATAAAGCAAACATTAAAGATACCGATATTCCATTCCAAACAGCATGTACCATCATATTTAAAATTATATCACGAAAATAAGAATATAGCAAAGCAAAAGCCATGCCGCCAAAAAAGATGGGTATAGCTACCCAAACCGTTTCATGCGCCAGCGCAAAAATTAAAGACGACAGGATAATTGCAATCATTTTGCCCATTTTTTTTTCTAAAGCGGCAAATAAAAAACCCCTAAAAAATAATTCCTCGGCAGCCGGCCCCAAAATTACCACGCAAAAAACTAAAAAAGCCTTATACCAAATTTGATCATTTTCGATAATCATGGTCATAACACTTTGCAATTCCTGCGGTTGATTGGGAAAAACCAATAAAGAAATAAAAGATACAATAACATTTAGCAGGTAAATTAATAAGCCAAAACTTAAAGCCAAAGGCAAAAGATTAAGCAAAGAATTACCCTGAAAACCCAAGGCCTGCGGCTCTTGATTATAAATTTTGGCCGCAAAAAATAAAGGCAATAAAATAAAACTACCCGCTTGTACAATATAAGTTAATAAAAAAAAGGTCATTTCGTTTTTAACGCTATCGGCAAAATAAAAGGGTATCGACACTATAAAAAGCACAGCCAACATCGCTAAAAAAGCCTGGTAGGCATGCCACTTAGGCTTAATATACACCTTATTTAATTGCCTAGAAACTTTATTCATAATTACCTCTAAATATAGATTATCTTTATTATACCCTGTTTTGGCCAATTGGTCAAATAAATTTAACTATTGCTTTTTTTGGCAATTAGATATATAATCAAATAAGAGCTTTTGGATACGAAGTCATAATTTTTATTTTTTTATGGAGGGAAGAAAATGAGTGAACAAAGCAACAAGGGATCTATGCGGGTTTTGCTATCATGTTTGGGGATAACGCTTTCGATTGGGGTGCTATATGCCTGGAGCGTTATCAAAAAGCAATTGATTATTGATGGTTGGAGCAATTCCGAGGCTTCTTTACCTTATACGGTAGCCATTGTGGTCTTTTCCTTAGCCTTATTGGTAGCAGGTATTTTGCAGGATCGGATTGGTCCTAAGCGGGTTATTTTAATCGGCGGCATCTTTATGGGTTTAGGTTTAATTTTATCCAGCTTTTTTACTACGCCCACCGGTTTATTATTAACTTTTGGTGTGGTATCGGGTATTGGTATTGGTTTTTGCTATGGTTGTGCTACCCCACCTGCTTTAAAATGGTTTCATCCCAGCAAAAAGGGTTTAATTTCGGGCATTGTTGTGGCCGGCTTTGGTTTGGCCTCGGTATTTTATGCACCTTTGGCCACCGCTTTAATTGCTGCAGTTGGCACTTCGCAAACCTTTTTGATTTTGGGTATTGGCGTAACTATAATTTCGATTCCTTTATCTTTGATGATAACCAATCCTCCGGCCGGTTATACTCCGGCTGAGCCTACCAAGGTTAAGGCCAAAAAAGCTGCGGCCGGCCGCGATTTTGTATGGCGCGAAATGGTTAAAACCAAGCAATTTTACTTAATGTGGTTGATGTTTTTGCTGGGTTCTTCGGCCGGCTTAATCATCATTGGTAATATTGCAAATATTGCTTTGGATCAAGGCGGTATTGAAGGCGGCGCATTCTTTGTATCTTTATTGGCTGTATTTAATGCAGTTGGTCGTGTGGGCGGCGGTATTATTTCCGATAAAATCGGTCGTTTGAATGCTTTGCTATTGATGCTGATTTTACAAGCAGCCAATATGATGCTATTCCCCTTATATACCACATATATTACCATTACTATTGGTACTATTGTTTGCGGTATTGCCTATGGCGCCTTGCTTTCGATTTTCCCATCTACAACTGCCGATTATTATGGTATGAAGAATATGGGCACCAATTATGGTGTAGTTTATACCGCTTGGGGTTTAGCCGGTATTTCCGGCCCGGTGGTAGCTGCTGCTATTGTAGATAGCACCGGCACTTATACCTTAGCATTTTATGTATCGGCAGCACTTTTAGCCGCCGCGATAATTTTACGCTTTATGACCAAACCTGTTCAATAATCAACATTAGTTTTTTGCATTTAAAAGGGGCTGTCGCATCGACAGCCCCTTTTTAAATGCTAGTTTTTAAGAGCTTATTAAATCGCCCGGGCAATCAAATCGCCCATCTGTTGGCAGCCAATTTGCTGCATGCCGGCACTCATGATATCCACGGTGCGATAGCCCTCAGCCAATACCTTGCTTACCGCCACCTCGATAGCTTGGGCTTGCTCATTTAGCTTTAAGGCATAACGCAGCATCATCGCTGCCGATAAAATAGTGGCAATCGGATTAGCTATATCCTTACCTGCTATATCGGGTGCCGAACCATGAATAGGCTCATAAAGGCCAAAACCGCCTGCCCCGTTTAAGCTGGCCGAGGGCAACATGCCTATCGAGCCGGTTATCATGCTGGCCTCGTCGGATAAAATATCGCCAAAAATATTATTGGTAAGTATAACATCAAATTGACGGGGATTTTTTACCAATTGCATAGCCGCATTATCCACATACATATGCTCTAGCTGCACATCAGGATAATCGGCCGCCATTTCGCTAACAATTTTACGCCAAAGACGAGAGCTTTCCAGCACATTGGCTTTATCAATGCTGGTTAGCTTTTTTTGGCGTGCGGCAGCCGTTTCAAAAGCAATTTTAGCAATACGCTCAATTTCCAAGGCACTATAGCTTTCGGTATCATAGGCCTCCTCGCCGTATTTTCCTTGACGATAACCACGCTCGCCAAAATAAATGCCGCCGGTTAGCTCGCGCACAATCATAATATCCAGGCCGCCCTCGATAATTTCGCTTTTTAGGGGGCAGGCGGCGCTTAAGGCTTGATGAATAATTGCCGGTCGCAAATTGCAATATACGCCCAGCGCCTCGCGGATTTTAAGCAGCCCCTTCTCCGGCCTTTGATCGCCCGGCAAATGATCGTATTTAGGATCGCCAATTGCTCCCATCAGTACGGCATCGCTTTTTAGAGCAATGTCGATTGTGGCCTGAGGCAGGGATGAACCTGTTTGCTCTATTGCTTCGCCGCCTAAAAGAATCGGCTGATAATTAAATTGATGCCCATATTTAAGGCCTACCGCAGCCAGCACCTTTAAGGCCTGCTCGATAATTTCCGGGCCAATGCCGTCGCCTTTGATTACTGCAATATTATACATTACTTATTCACTCCCAATTGTGGATTTAGTATAATTTACCAGGCCATCGCTTTGGATGATATTTTGGATAAACTGCGGAAACGGCTCGGCCTGATAAGTTTTGCCGCTGCTTAAATTGCTAATTAAACCGCTATTAAAATCTACCTCGATTTGATCGCCCTCTTTAATATCATTTGCGGCTGCTTCGCATTCTAAAATAGGCAGGCCGATATTAATGGCGTTTCTGTAAAAAATTCTGGCAAAAGTGGCTGCTATCACGCAGGATATCCCGGCGCATTTAATAGCCAGCGGCGCATGCTCGCGTGATGATCCGCAACCAAAATTTTTGGTGGCTACAATAATATCACCTTGGGCTATTTTGTTTACAAATTGCTCGTCTATATCGCGCATGCAGTATTTGGCCAGCTCCTCGCCGCCGGATACATTTAGATAGCGAGCCGGGATTATTACATCGGTATCAATATTATCGCCAAACTTGAAGGCTTTTCCTTTTGCTTGCATAATTTTCTCCTTTATTTACTTTTATAGGTTTTCCGGATTAGCTATATAGCCTTTTAAAGCCGATGCTGCTGCTACGGCCGGGCTGGCTAAATAAATTTGCGATTCGGTATGCCCCATCCGCCCGACAAAATTGCGGTTAGTGGTGGCTATGGTTACTTCGCCGGCGGCCATAATGCCCATATGGCCACCTAAACAAGGGCCGCAGGTAGGGGTAGAAAATACAGCGCCTGCCTCTACAATGGCCTCGGCATAGCCTAAACGCAGGCATTCCAAATAAATTTTTTGGGTAGCCGGGATTACAATTACCCGCAAACCCTTGGCCACCTGCTTGCCCCGCAGAATATCGGCGGTAATTTGCATATCGCTTAAACGGCCATTGGTGCAAGAACCGATAATTACCTGGTCGATTTTAATATCGCCCACCTCGTCGATGGTATGGGTATTTTCCGGCAAATGCGGATAGGCAATAGTGGGGCGCAAGCTGCTTAAATCGATAGTATAAACTTGCTCGTATTCGGCATCGGCATCGGCCTGATAAGTGGTATAGGGCTTAGTGGCATGGGCTTTGATATAAGCAATTGTTTGCTCATCCACCGGGAAAATGCCATTTTTAGCGCCGGCCTCGATGGCCATATTGGCTATGGTAAAGCGATCGTCCATGCTTAAATGATTAATGCCATCGCCGCTAAATTCCATCGATTTGTATAAAGCGCCATCCACACCAATTAGGCCGATAATATGCAAAATAATATCCTTACCGCTAACAAAGGCCGACGGTTTGCCAATCAGCTCGAATTTTAAGGCGGACGGCACTTTAAACCAGGCCCTGCCGCTTACCATACCAATAGCCATATCGGTGCTGCCAATGCCGGTAGAAAATGCGCCCAAAGCGCCATAAGTGCAGGTATGCGAATCGGCACCAATCACCAAATCGCCGGCTACTACCAGGCCTTTTTCCGGCAAAAGGGCATGTTCTATACCCATTTGGCCTACATCAAAAAAGTTGGTAATTTCCTTTTCTAAGGCAAATTGGCGGCAGGCTTTACATTGTTCGGCTGCCTTAATATCCTTATTGGGGGTAAAATGATCAAGCACAATTGCTATTTTATCTTTATCAAAAACCTGCTGAGCCCCGCTTTTTTTAAATTCGGGGATGGCCACAGCTGTGGTAATATCATTGCCCAGCACCATATCCAATTTGGCTTGGATTAATTGGCCGGCCTTTACCTCATCTAAGCCGGCATGGGCGGCTAGGATTTTTTGAGTCATCGTCATTGCCATAAAAGCGCCTCCTATTTCTTCTATATATAATATTTTAATTTTGTTCTTGTAGCATTTGATTGGCCGCACTAATCACCGCTCTTAACGAAGATTTGGTAATATTGCTGGATGTGCCTGCCCCAAAATAGCGATGACCATTGCCACATTCGATATAAGAAATTGCCCTGGCCTTGGTGCCTTGCTCCATCGAATGTTCGCGATAATCAAAAATTTCGATTTTAAGGCCTAAAAAATTATCGAGGGCATTACACATAGCGGCAATAACACCATTACCGATGCCGGTAATATTCTTTTCCTCACCTTGATACTCAATTTTTAAATCAAGCTGATACTTATCGCTGGCAATAAATGTTTCGTCATACCATTTTAGCACTAAAGGCTCACGAATATCAACATAATTATCGATAAATGCTTGATAAATTTTATCGGCAGTTAAATAATTATGCTCGCGATCGGATAATTTGGTAATCAAGCGGCTAAAATCTTGCTGAAAGGCGCGCGGCAAAAATAAGCCATAATTTTGCTCTAAGATAAAGGCCACGCCACCTTTACCCGATTGACTATTAATGCGGATAATCGGATCATAATTGCGGCCAACATCTAAAGGATCGATCGGCAAATAAGGCACTTGCCAATAATCGGGATGCTCGCTTACCTTGCCCATGCCTTTTTTGATGGCATCCTGATGCGAGCCGGAAAAAGCAGTATAAACCAAATCGCCGGCATAGGGATGCCTAGGATGCACCGGCATGGCGGTTACGCTTTCGTAAATATCAATGGCTTGGTTGATATGCGAAAAATCGAGCTTAGGGTCTACCCCTTGCGAAAATAAATTTAGGCCAAGGGTTAGGATATCGGCATTGCCGGTGCGCTCGCCATTGCCAAATAAGGTGCCCTCTACCCGATCGGCGCCGGCCATTAAGGCAAGCTCGGTAGCGGCCACGGCGGTGCCGCGATCATTATGGGTATGCAGGCTGATGATGATATTATTGCGGCAATTAAGCTGCCCGCCCATATATTCGATTTGGTCGGCATAAATATTGGGGGTAGACATCTCCACCGTAGCCGGCAAATTGATAATTACTTTTTTATCGGCAGTGGGTTGCCAAATATCAATAACAGCATTACAAATTTGGGCTGCAAAATCAATTTCGGTGCCGGTAAAGCTTTCCGGCGAGTATTCAAAATAGAATTTGGTTTGCGGATAATGCTTTTCCTCCTCCAAAACCAGCTTAGCGCCAAAAGTGGCCAATTCGATGGTCTTTTGCTTACTATTGCCAAAAACCACATCCCTTTGCAAGGTAGAGGTGGAATTATATAGATGAACAATTGCCTGCTTAGCACCGGCTAGCGCTTCGAATGTTCTTTTGATAATATGCTCGCGCGATTGGGTTAACACCTGAATAATAACATCATCGGGGATTAAATTATTTTCGATTAAGTGGCGAGCAAATTCAAATTCGGTATCGGAAGCGGCCGGAAAGCCAATTTCGATTTCCTTAAAGCCCATTTTAACCAAAAAGTTAAAGAAATCGATTTTTTGCTCTAAGCTCATGGGCACTTCCAGCGATTGATTGCCATCCCTTAAATCAACACTGCACCAAATCGGTGCCTTATCGATAATATTATTCGGCCAATTGCGTTTAGGCATATTCATGGTAGGATAAGCCTTATACTTTTGATGATTCATGTTTTTACCTCCGTTTTAGTTAATTAAATATAAAAAAAGCCTTCGTCTTTTTTGGAAAAAATCCAAAAGAGACGAAAGCTGATTAAACCTCCGTGGTACCACTCTAATTCCTGCCTAATTAGGCAAGCACTTGCCGGATGCGGGCTTTAAAATAAGCCGATATCCTGTCCGGTTAACGGTAGACTGCCGTTTGCGCCTACTAAAATTCAGCGAACCACTCCCGGGCGAGTTCACTTATTATCAAGTACCGTCTTGCACCAAACGCCGGCTCTCTAAAACTTTAAAATAAGCTACTATTCCCATTCATAGTGTTTAGTTTATGCAATTTATATAGTACTCTAACACAATATTTAAGGATTGTCAAGAAGTTTTTAACTTTTTTATTTTTATAGCTTAAAAAACTTTACAATTATTTAACATTATCATGATTTCAGATTTAACTTTTGCTAATTAAAATAGCAAATGTAAGTCAAACAACAAATCACTGACAAAAAAAGGAGATTTAAAATCAAATGAAAAAGTTACTTTTATCACTCTTAGCTGTAATATCCATGTTCGGTTTAGCTGCCTGCGGTGGCGGCGAAGAAGCCCCTGCAGATGCAGCTCCGGTAGAAGCCGGCGGCGAAGAAACAGCAGGCCCTGCCGAAGAGGCAACTGCCGGCGGTCGTATCTCGGTTGTTACTCGTGAAGATGGCTCCGGTACCCGTGGCGCTTTTGTGGAAATTACCGGCGTTATGGCTGATGATGTTGATAATACTACCCTAGATGCCATCGTCCATGATGGCACCGGCAAAGTAATGGTTGCCGTAAGCCAATCGGAAGCTGCTATCGGTTATATCTCTTTAGGTTCTTTGGATGATACCGTTAAAGCCGTAAATATCGACGGTGTTGAGCCTACCTCCGAAAATATTATTGCCGGTACTTATAAAGTAGCACGTCCTTTTAATATCGCTACTAAAACTGCTCCCGAAGGCTTAGCTGCCGACTTAATCGGCTTTATCATGAGCGCCGAAGGCCAAGCCATTGTTACCGAAGAAGGCTATATTGCCTTAGATCCTCAAGAATTTACATCCACCATGCCCGAAGGCAGTTTGGTTATCGGTGGTTCTACCTCGGTTGCTCCTTTAATGGAAAAATTAGTTGAAGCCTATGCTGTAATTAATCCTGCTGCCCAAATCTCGATTGAAGGCATTGGTTCTTCTGCCGGCATGACCGGCGCCATCGATGGCACTTATGATATCGGTATGGCCAGCCGCGCCCTAAAAGATTCGGAAACTGCCGAATTACAACATATGGCCATTGCTCAAGACGGTATCGCCGTTGTAGTAAATAATGCCAGCACCATTACCGATTTAACCCTCGAGCAAGTTCGTCAAATCTATACCGGCGAAGTTAGCGATTGGGCCGAAATTAAATAATCCCCCCCAATATTTTCCGCGGGGCGGTTACAACTTATAACCGCCCCTGTTCTCCCCTCTATACTAATTTAATGCAGGAGCTGCCTATAGGCATGCCCCTGCATTAACTAAATTTAGGAGTTATTATGCAGTTTAAGGAAAAGTTTTTTGCTATATTATTCCTGCTTACCGCCTTATGCTCAATAGCCTCGGTATTGGTTATTTGTATATTTTTATTTTATAGCGGTATCCCGGCCATGGCCGAAATTGGCTTTGGCGAATTTTTATTCGGCACCGTTTGGCGGCCGGGTAATGATTTATACGGCATCTTGCCGATGATAGTGGGCAGTATTTATATTACCGCCGGCTCTATCGTGGTAGGTGTGCCAATTGGTGTGATGACGGCTGTGTTTATGTCGCGCTTTTGCCCCCCCAAACTTTATAAAATAATTAAGCCGGGCATTAATCTTTTAGCGGGTATTCCCTCTATATTATACGGCTTTTTTGGCATGATTGCCCTGGTACCTTTTATTCGCGATAATTTAGCCAATGGCTATTATGATGGCAATAGTATCCTAACCGCCTCAATCTTGCTGGGGATTATGATTTTGCCCACCATTATAGCCATTTCGGAATCGGCCTTAAATGCCGTGCCTTCTTCTTATTACGAAGGCTCTTTGGCCTTGGGCGCTACCCATGAGCGCTCGGTATTTAAGGTGATTTTGCCGGCCGCTAAATCCGGGGTTTTGGCCTCGGTGGTTTTAGGCATTGGTCGCTCGATTGGCGAAACCATGGCCGTTATCATGGTAGCAGGCAATCAGCCCCGCGTAACCGAAAATATCTTAGAAGGTATTCGTACCATGACCGCCAATGTGGTTATCGAAATGAAATATGCCGCCGATTTGCATGAAGAAGCCTTAATCGCCACCGGTGTAGTGCTTTTTGTTTTCATCCTAATCATCAATATTAGCTTTTCCCTACTTAAGCGAAAGGTGGATAAATTTAATGGCTAATTCCGCAGCGCCTAAAATTAAAGGCATCAATTATAAAAGCATATCCACCAAATTAAAAGAGTATAAACAAAATCCTTTATCTTTTATTCTTTTGCTTTTTGTGGGATTATGTGCTATTCTTACAATATCGGCTTTATTATATATCTTGGGCTTTATTTTGGTTCAAGGCATACCCCATCTATTTACCGAAATTCAAAAATTCTTTAGCGATCAACCATCGCTTTTTGATTGGAAATATAATTCCGATAATGCCTCTTTAGTGCATGCAGCTATCAATACCCTAAGCATTACCTCGGTATCGGTAGCCATTGCCGCCGCCTTTGGCATTATCACCGCTGTTTATTTGGTAGAATATGCCAAAAGAGGCAGCAAGGTAGTAGGCCTAATTCGCCTAACTGCCGAAACTTTATCGGGCATACCCTCGATTATCTATGGCCTGTTTGGGATGATCTTCTTCCTTAAATTTTTAGGGATGGGCATTTCCTTATGGTCGGGCATTGCTACCGCCTCGATTATGATTTTGCCACTTATTATCCGCTCTACCGAAGAAGCCCTTAAATCGGTGCCCGATAGCTACCGCGAGGCCAGCTTTGGCCTGGGGGCCGGCAAATTGCGTACCGTATTTAAAATAGTGCTGCCATCGGCGGTATCGGGCATTTTAGCAGGCATAATTTTGGCCGTAGGCCGGGTTATCGGCGAAACCGCCGCCTTACTTTATACCTCGGGCACCTCTACCCTTTTGGCCACCGATTTAGCAAGCGGCGGCCGCACCTTAGCCATACATATGTATATTTTAACCGGCGAAGGCATGCATTTTGATCAAGCCTATGCCACAGCTGTTGTTTTATTGCTGATTGTTTTGATGATTAATACCTTTTCGGTATTTTTAGCTAAAAAGCTCTTGAAAGGAAAATAAATATGTATAAATTTGCCTTAAATGATGTAAATCTATATTATGGCGATTTTCAGGCTTTAAAATCGGTAAATCTAAATGTTTTGCCTAAGGAAATTACCGCCTTTATCGGCCCTTCGGGCTGCGGTAAATCTACCCTTTTAAAAAGCCTTAATCGGATGAATGATTTAATCGATGGCTGCCGCATCACCGGAAGTTTTTTATTGGATGGCCAGGATATTTATGCCAATATGGATACCAATATTTTGCGCAAAAGGGTGGGCATGGTCTTTCAAAAGCCTAATCCTTTTCCGATGAGCGTTTATGATAATATTGCCTATGGGCCACGCACCCATGGCATCAAAAATAAAGCCAAATTGGATGAAATTGTCGAAAGAAGCCTAAAGCAAGCCGCCATCTGGAACGAAACCAAAGATCGCCTAAAAAAATCAGCCTTAGGCCTATCGGGCGGCCAGCAGCAGCGGCTATGCATAGCCCGCGCCTTGGCCGTAGAGCCGGAAGTGCTGCTAATGGACGAGCCTACCTCGGCCTTAGACCCAATCTCTACCACCAAAATCGAGGAATTGGCCTTAGAGCTAAAAGATGATTATACCATTATTATCGTTACCCATAATATGCAGCAAGCGGTGCGAATTTCCGATAAAACGGCCTTCTTTTTATTAGGCGAAGTAGTGGAAATGGATAGCACCGATAATATTTTTGCTACCCCCAAAGACAAACGCACCGAGGATTATATTACAGGGAGGTTCGGTTGATGCGCTTAAATTATGATGCTCAATTAAAAACCCTACGCAATGAGCTATTGCAAATGGGCACTTTGGTAGAAGCAGCAATTGCCCAGGCTACCAGGGCTTTGCTGGAAAATGATATGGCTGCTGCCGAGCAAGCCATAACCGCCGATGATATTATCGATAATAAAGAAAAGGAAATTGAAGGCCTTTGCCTTAAGCTAATTATGCAACAGCAGCCGGTAGCCAAGGATTTGCGCCATATTTCTGCCACCTTAAAAATTATTGCCGATTTGGAAAGAATTGGCGACCATGCCCAAGATATAGCCCATATTGTTAAAGAAAGCGATTTAAGCAGCAGCTTAGGCGCATTACCAATCGAGGATATGGCACAATCCACCATCGATATGCTGGATCATTGCCTAAGTTCTTATATTGGTTTAGACGAGCAAATGGCCAGGGCGGTTATCGATGAAGACGATATTATCGATGATTATTTTGAGCAAATTCAAAATGGCATTATCAAGCTAATTCAAACCGAGCAATGCCATGCCGAATCGGCCGTTTATTTATTGATGATAGCCAAATATCTGGAAAGAATTGGCGATCATGCCACCAATATTGCCGAATGGGTAATTTATTCGGTAAGCGGCAAACATTTAAAAGAACATGAATAGGGGCTTACTATGATATTTTGTGTAGAAGATGATAGCAGTATCCGCGAATTGATTGTTTATACCCTAAAATCTACCGGCCTGGAGGCTTTGGCTTTAGCCGATGGCGAGCAATTATTTAGCCAGCTGGAGGTGCAAAAGCCCGATCTTATTCTGCTGGATATTATGCTGCCCGGCCAAAATGGTTTAGATATTTTAAAAAGGCTAAAAAGCTTAGATAAAACTGCCGATATCCCGGTAATTTTGGTTACGGCCAAAGGCTCGGAATTCGATAAGGTTAGCGGCTTAGATAGCGGTGCCGATGATTATATTGCCAAGCCTTTTGGCATGATGGAAATGGTATCGCGGATTAAAGCCGTATTGCGGCGCACCTCCAAAAAAGAAGATAGCGCCACTACCTTGCATTGCGGCGAAATTATTTTGGATATCCGCAGGCATATGGTATTAAGTGCCAATCGGGAAATAGCCTTAACCTTTAAGGAATTCGAGCTATTAAAATTATTGCTGCAAAATAAAGGCATAGTATTAAGCCGCGACCATTTACTGGAGCGAATTTGGGGCTATGATTTTGATGGCGAAACCCGCACCGTAGATGTGCATATTCGCACCTTGCGCCAAAAGCTGGGCGAGCCGGGTAATATTATCGATACTGTGCGCGGTATTGGTTATCGTATCGGAGGTAAATAATGAAAAAACGGATATTTTTAAGCATTATTGCCACTTCGATATTGGCGGTAATTATCTGTTCGATTTTTATTGCCTTTTTAACCTATAATTATTTTTATAATCAAGTACAGGATAATTGCCGCTTCGAAAGTAATCATATTTATAGCTATTTAACTGCTAGCGATAGCGATGCCAAAAGCTATTTAAGCAGCTTACATAGCCGCAATCGCCTAACTTTAATTGCCGCCGACGGCACGGTTTTATTCGATAATAGCGGCGATATTGCCACTATGGATAATCATGCTAATCGGCCGGAAATTATCGATGCTATCGATCATGGCTATGGCGAATCGGGGCGTTATTCCGATACTTTAAATATGCAAACCTTTTATTATGCCCGCCTTTTAGATAGCGGCGAAATACTAAGGGTAGCGGCCTCTACTAATACGGTTTTAGCTTTATTGGTGGATATGGCCTTCCCCTATATGTTGTTTGTGCTGGCTTTTATTATTATCATTGCCTTAATTATGGCTCAAATAATTACCAAGCGGATGATAGCGCCCTTAAATAAATTTGCCGCCGATGATTTTGCCTTGGCCGATTTATATCCGGAACTATCGCATTTTATTTTGCAAATCAATAAGCAAAAAAAGCTGATTCAAAGCCAGCTTGACGATTTAAGCCATAGCCAAGACCAATTTATCACCATTGTGGAAAATATGGGCGAAGGCCTGATTTTGCTAGATAAAGATGGCGAGATTTTATTTATCAATTCCTATGCCGGCGGGGTGCTGGATATTAACCCCGACCATGATTATCGGGGTTGCCAAATTTTGGAATTAAACCGTTCTTTGCCTTTAAGCGCAACTGTAAACCAAGCTTTAGCAGGCCAAAAAAATTCTTGCACTATTACCGTAAATCAGCGCGAAATTTATATAGCGGCCAATCCCTTAGGCAATAATGGCCAGCCAGCCGGCTTAATTTTGCTTTTAGCCGATATTACCGAAAAGCAAGAAGCCGAGCAATTAAGGCGCGAATTTTCGGCCAATGTATCGCATGAATTAAAAACGCCCTTAACCTCGATTTCCGGCTATGCCGAAATTATGAAAAACGGGCTGGTATCCAGCGAGGACATTATCCCCTTTGCGGCCAAAATTCATCAAGAAAGCAATCGTTTAATTCAGCTAATCGAGGATATCATCAATATTTCGCGCTTAGATGAAGGCAGTAGCGGCCTACAAATGGTCGAGGTTGATTTGGCTATTATTGCCGAGCAGGCTTTAGAGCGTTGTCAAGGCCTAGCCGAGCAAAATCAGGTTAAGGTAGCAAGTGATTTGCAAAGCCTAAAAGTGCAGGCAGTACCTACTATTTTGGCCAAAATTTTTGATAATCTTTGCGAAAATGCCATTAAATATAATCGCCCCGGCGGCAGTTTACACTTAAGCATTAAGCCGCTTAAAGGTCATGCTCAAATTATTTTTAGCGATAGCGGTATTGGCATACCGCAGGCCAGCCAAAAGCGGGTTTTTGAGCGTTTTTATCGGGTAGATAAAAGCCATTCTAAGGAAACCGGCGGCACCGGCCTAGGCCTTTCGATAGTAAAGCATGGGGTCGAAATTCATCAAGGGCAAATCGAATTGGATAGTAGCAATCAAGGTACTATCATCAAAATCCTTTTACCACTAAACTAAAAAAAGGGGTGCTGTTGCAAAATCTGCGACAGTATCCTTTTTTTCTACAAAGATACTTGCTATATCACCATAATTAATGATATAATAGTCTATAATAACTACTTTCCATTACTGTTAAAAACTACCGGGTGATATTATGCTAGATACTAATCAAACAGCTAATTTACGTAAAATCAGCAGGGCCTATTTTACCAATGAGTATTTGCAATTAGGCAGTTTAAACAAAGGTGATATTTATATAGAAACAACACAGCCGGTATTGTTTCTTAAAAAAGATGCCTTAATTACCGACGAAATTATTGATAATTTCAATTCCTGCATGGAAAAAGGCCTAGGTATTTATGTGCCGGAAGATTATTATGAGCAAATTTATGCCGAAAAAGTAGATGCCAGCGGCAAAGGCGATGTAATCGAAAAGCTAATTGGCTTAGATGCAGTGCGCAATGATGTTAAAGATACCATCGACCAAATGATAGCCAGCGGCAAAATCGATCAAAAAAGAACGGAAGCAATTACCGACACTTTGATGACTAAAGTTAATACGGTAGATGTATCTTTATTATTTCAATGCCTGCATAATCTAAAATCGGTTGATGAATATTTATATAAGCATAGCACCAATGTGGCCATTATTAATGGTTTAATCGGCAAGTGGCTGCGGCTTGAAGTTGACGAAATGGCCAATTTAATTATGTGCGGCCTTTTGCATGATTTGGGCAAATCCAAAATCCCCACCCATATTCTCCATGCGCCGCGCAAGCTAACCGAAGCGGAATTTCAGATCATCAAAACCCATCCACTGCATTCCTATACCTTTATTAAGGATTTGCCGAATATAAGCAAGACGGTGGCCGAAGGGGTATTATATCATCACGAAAGCGTAAACGGTGATGGCTATCCACGTGGCCTAACGATTGAGCAAATTCCGCTTTTTGCCAGAATAACAGCAGTATCCGATGTATATGATGCCATGGTTTCGGAAAGATGCTATAAAGAATCCAATACCCCGTTTTCGGTTTTGGGCGAAATGGATGATAGCAAATACAGTAAGCTGGACATGACCTTAGTAAGATTATTTGTAGAAAATATGGCGCTGGAAGTTGTCGGCAAAAAAGTACGCTTATCCGATGGCCGCCGTGGCCTGGTGCATTTTGTGCTTAATACCGATTATAGGCATCCAATCATTAATGTGGAAGGCCAAATTATCCAAACCAATAAAGAATTATTTGTTATCGAATTGCTAGCCTAAAATAGTCATTAAATCATAATTAATCAGGGGTTATCGTAAAATAAAATTGCGATAACTCCTTTATTTTTTACATGTTTTTAGCGGCTACAAAAAAAAGCAATCCTAAGCATAAATTATTGACCATTTAGTTACAAAATGTTATAATAATAATTATAGTATCAAAACTAAACCGTTTTTTTGTTTTACAGTATCATCGTTTTGCTGTTAAAATATTGCATAGATATAAAGGAGGTTGCCATGAAACATATCGGAAAAGATTATCCAATTCATGATGCTTGGGCAAAAGCCGCCGGTAAAGCCCAGTATGCGGGGGATATGACTTTAGCTAATATGCTCCATATTGCTGTGCTGTTTAGCCCCATTGCCCATGGTAAAGTTATTAGCATCGACGAAAGCGCTGCGCTGGCCTTGCCCGGGGTAGAGGCTGTTTTGCATTGCTTTAATCTGGAACAAAATGATTTTAATCGCTACCATACCCAAGTTAAGCAGGATTTAATCGAAAGCGAGCGTGTTTTTAATCAGCAAGTGCGCTTTGTGGGCGATCGGGTAGCAGCTGTTATTGCCTCAAGCGAGGCCATTGCTCGCCAGGCCGTTAAGCTGATTAAAGTGGAATATCAGGAATTGCCCTTTAGCCTCAATGCTCAGCAAACCCTAAGCGGCATAATTGATAATATCACCCCCAATGGCGCGGTTTTTGAAGCGCCTTCTTATCATGTGGGTAATAAAAATAGCGATTCGCAATTAATTAGCATTAATACCAAAACCCATCTGGATCGCATCCATCATTTATGTATGGAAAATCATGCCTGCTTGGCCGATTATGATAGCTTTAATGGCCAGCTAACTATCTATTCGCCCAATCAAACCGTTTATGGCATTAGATCTGTTATCGCCGAGATGTTTGATTTGGATTATAATAAGATTAGGGTGCTTAAAACCACCATGGGCGGCTCTTTTGGCGCTAAACAGGAATGGATGCTAGAGCCGGTTGCCGCAGCTTGCGCTATTAAAGTTGGCAAGCCGGTGCGCTTGGTTTATAATCGCGCCGAAACAATTACCTCGACCATTGCCCGCTCGCCAATCGATGCCGATCTTAGCATCGATTATTATCCCGATGGCAAAATAGCTAACTTAAATTGCGATATTATCCTCGATGCCGGCGCTTATATGGGCAATTCGATGAATTATATCAATACCTTAGGCTCTAAATTCTTTAAGCTATATGATATCGAAAGCACCGCCTATACCGGCCGTGTTACCCTAAGCAATACCATAGTTAGCGGCGCTTTTAGGGGCTGGACTGCGCCCGAAGCGGCAATTATCCTCGAGCATAATATTAATATGGCCGCTAAGCAATTGGGTATCGATCCGCTGCAAATGCGCCTTAAAAATATTATGCCGCCGCAGGCTATCGATAAAAAGCAAAATATCCCAATCGGCAATGTGCATGGCGAAAAAGCCCTGCTTTTAGGTGCCGAAAAATTTGGCTGGCAGCAACGCAAAGCCGAAGTTGCCACCTTTAATAGCCAAAATAGCCGCTACAAGCGTGGTATTGGCTTAGGTTTGGCCAATCATGTTAGCGGTTATTATGCGGCCAAGCCCGATTTTGGCCGAGTTACCATGCGCCTAAGCGAAAGCGGCACGGTAGATTGCGCCGTTACCCTGCATGATCATGGCTGCGGCACGGTTACCGCCTTTAAAATGATTGCCGCCGAGGCCTTGGGGCTTGGCATCGATGATATCTATATCTTAGAAGGCGATACCGCCCGTACCCCCTTCGACCTGGGCTGTTTCTCTAGCCGTACCACCTATGTTTTGGGGCGTGCCACCGAGGATTGCGCCTATAAATTAATTGAGCGCATCAAAGAGCATTTTAGCATCTTAGAAAATGTAGCGCTTGATGATATCATTATCGAAGGCAAGCAAATTAGCTGCCAAAGCGATCCTGCTAAAAGCTATTCTTTTACCGAATTAGTGCGTAAATCGCAGCAAATTCATATGCATGATATTTTTGTTAATCATGAATATGTGCCTAAAGTAAATGATTTGGTAGCCAATGCCCATTTTGCCCTGGTAGAGGTAGATACCTATACCGGCATGACCAAAATTATCGATTATGTGGCTATCGAGGATATCGGCCAGCCAATTAATAGAGAAATTTGCGTGGCGCAAACCCAGGGTGCGGTAATTATGGGTAGCGGTGCTGCCTTAAATGAGCATATCAAATACAAGGCCAATGGCCAGCCCTTTAATAGCTTAAAAGATTATCACCCGCTTAATGCCTTCGAGGCGCCGGATGTGCGTGTTTATTTTGTTGAGGAAAATGAAGGCAAAAACGAAGGCCCCTTTAATTCCAAATCGATTGGCGAGGCCTGCCATGTGCCGGTAACGGCTGCAATTATGGCCGCCGTTAATAATGCCTTAGATAGCGATTTGGCCAGCGTGCCTTTAACCCCCGATGTAATTTGTGCCTATTTAGCAGGGAGGGATAATGATGAAGCTTAATTTTACTTTAAATAATCAGCCGCTTATAATCGAGGTTGATGATAATAAGCGCCTAATCGATTTGCTGCGCGAAGACCTTAATTTAACCGGCACCAAGGAAGGCTGCGGCGAAGGCGAATGTGGCGCTTGCACGGTTATTATCGATACTAAGGCCATTCATTCCTGCCTGGTTTTGGCCTGCCAATTAGAAGGCAAAAATGTAATTACTATCGAAGGCCTGGCCGAAAATGGCGAGTTAAGCAAAATTCAGCAAATCTTTGTTGAGGAGATGGCCATTCAATGCGGCTATTGCACCACCGGCATGATAATGTCGACCAAAGCCCTGCTTTATCATAATCCCAATCCCAGCGAAGAGGATATTCGCATTGCCTTATCGGGCAATATTTGCCGCTGTTCCGGTTATAGCCAAATTATGCGGGCGGTTAAGCGTTCTGCCCAAGAGGGGGTGCAATAATGCTATCTTTAAGACCAAAAAACCAAGCCGAATTGCAGGCCGCCTTAGGCCAAATGACAGCCGCCAGTAAATTTATCGGCGGCGGCACCGATTATATTATTCGCCTTAATCAAGGGGTGGAGCATGATTATTTATGCTATTTAGGTTATCTGGACGAATACAAGGGTATTTGCGAGCAAGATGGCCAAATTATCATCGGCGCCAATACCACGATGACCGAAATCGAAAATAGCCCTTTAATCCAAGAATTTTTGCCGGCCTTAGGCCAGGCAGCTGCCGATTTGGGCTCTTTGCAAATCCGCAATAATGCCACCATTGGCGGCAATATCGGTAATGCCTCGCCGGCCGGCGATTTATTGCCGGTGCTTTACCTGTACCAGGCAATTATCAATACAGTTAGCCCGAACGGCCAAGCAGCCCTGCCAATAACCGAAATTATCACCGCCCCCGGTAAAACTTGCCTTGCTTATAATCAGGCTATTTATCAAATTAGTATCAAAAAGCCTACTTTTAGAAGTGCTTTTAAAAAATTGGGTTCGCGCAAAAAGGTAACAATTTCGCGGATTGGGGTGGCCATTGGCGCCAATTTGGAAGGCGATATCATCAAAAATGCCCAAATTTATATCGGCGCTATTGCCATTAAGCCAATTTGCCTAAGCGAGGCAGCCGGCTTTATCGAGGGCAAGCCTTTAAACGAAGCTAATATTTTGGCCATGGCTAAAATCCTGGCCGATTATATTTATGCAAATACACCTCAAGAGTTCGATCGCGATTATAAAGTTGCGGCTGCTAAAGGTGTTATGAGCGATGTTTGGCAATTAATAAAATAACTATACAAGGTGGTAAATTATGCAAAAGGTAATTTTAGATGGTAAAAGTTTAGATTTGGCAAAATTAAAGGCT
The DNA here is from genome assembly GCA_964372025.1 of uncultured Peptococcaceae bacterium. Taxonomy (GTDB): domain Bacteria; phylum Bacillota; class Dehalobacteriia; order UBA4068; family UBA4068; genus CAYJBP01. The sequence goes on from CAYJPF010000021.1 coordinate 21,991, forward strand.
ATTGCCTTAGATGGCGCCGAGGTAGAAATTGAAGCTAAAGCCCTGGCCAAGGCCGGTGCTGCTCGTCAGGTTCTATTTGATATGGCCGATCAAGGCAAAGGCGTTTATGGCCTAAACCGCGGCCTGGGCTGGAATAAAGACCGCGAATTTGGCAGCGATTTCTTCGAGCAATATAATCGCAATGTGCTAAATACCCATAGTTTGGGCATTGGCCCCAATTCTACCGCAGCCGAGGTTAGAGCGATGATGGCTATTCGCTTAAACACTGCTTTAGCAGGTTCTACCGGTATGGCTATCGAGATTATTGATCTTTATAAAGAATTTTTAAATCACAAAATTCACCCGGTTGTGCCTCGTCGTGGCTCGATTGGCGAAGCCGATATCACCACTTTAGCCTATATTGGTCTTGCCTTTATGGGTGAATGGGATGTAGAATATTTGGGCGAGATTATGCCTGCTACCGAGGCTATGGCCAAGGAAAAACTAATCCCCACCAAATTGGGTGCTAAGGATGGCTTAAGCATTGTATCCAGCAATGCTCAAGGCGGCGCTTTAGCGGCCTTAGCCGTATTAGAGGCCAAAGAGCTGGTAAAGCTGGCCGATTTAACCTATTGCCTAAGCTTAGAAGGCCTAAATGGTGGCATCGAGCCCATTATGGAGGAAAGTAATGCCGCCCGTGGCCTAAAAGGCCAAATCGATTCGGCTGCTGCTTGCCGTGCTAATTTAGAGGGCAGCTATTTATATCAGCCCGATAGCGCTCGTCATTTGCAAGATCCTTTAAGTTATCGTGGGGCTTTTACTATTCATGGGGCTATTTATGATGCCTTGGATTATGCCAATGCCTATGTTGATACCCAAATGAATACCACCGATGATAATCCCTATATCTCGATTGAAAAGGGCACTACCTTTGTTTCGGCCAATTTTGAGGTTCCGGGTTTGGCCATGGCCATGGAAATGCTGGCTATCGGCTTAGGCCATTTATCCAAAAACTGCTGCTATCAAACTATTAAGCTGGCCGATCCTTATTTTACCGGCATTAATCGCTTTTTAACATCGGATGAGCAAAAAGTTATTGGCTTTGCCACCGTGCAAAAGCTATTTACCGCCCTTGATACCGAAAACCGCTATTTGCTCAATCCCTCTTCGATGGATTATTTTGCCATTTCCGGCACCATTGAAGACCATGCCAATAATTTACCCTTGGTGGCCGATAAAGTGCTAAAGATGATTGATAATATCCGCTATATTTTGGCTATTCAATTAATGCATGCAGCACAAGCCATTGATTTGCAAAAAGCTAATGGCAAGGCCGCAGTTTTAGGCGCAAATACCGAAAAAGCCTATCAATTAATTCGCTCGGTTATTCCTTTTTGGGATAAAGACCGTAATGTTAGCTTAGATATCAATAAGGTTTATAAAGCAATAATTGATGGCCAATTTGCCGATTTATTAAAATAAAATATTAGGGTGGAATTATGAAATTAACTACTTATGAGCAGGAAATGCTCGATGGCCTTCATGGCCGCCTTAAGCAGGTAGCAATTGAAAATATCATCAATTATGCCCTGGTTTTAGGCACCGACGAGCTATGCCAAGTTACTAAAGCCACCGTTTTTTGCGGTAATCATTCTTATCAATCCTATTATGAAAGTGATGATTTTCATAATGTATTTACCAAGGTTAATTTGGGGCGTGACGAAATTATCAATTTTGATAGTATTGCCCCCGAATGCTATGCCCAAACCTGCGTAGAGCCTTGCGATATGAATGAATATAAAAACTTTAATCAAACTGCCGAATTTTTTGCTAAGAATAAGTATTTTGTGGAAGAATGTGGCAAGGCCGGGGTAATTATCGCCGGCTCTTGCTCGCCCTATTTAACCGGCTGGCTGCCGGTTAGGGGCGAACATTTTGTTACTACCGAATCTTCTACCACCGCTTTAGGCAATTCGCTTTGGGGCGCTTGCTGCAATAGCGATGGCATCGAAGCCGCTTTTTGGTCGGCCATTTGCGGCCGCACCCCCAAATGGGGCTATCATACCCCAGAATACCGCAAAGGCACCCATTTAGTAAAAATCGAAACCAAATTAAATACCCTGCATGATTGGGAAATTTTAGGCGCGGCCATTGGTCGTAAATTGCCGCCCAATGCCAATCCGGTATTAGTTGGCGATTTTAGCAAAGTCGATTTTAATAAAATCCGTTGTATGCTAGTATCCGCTAGTTGCACCAGTAATTGTCGGATGATGCATATTGTGGGCATCACCCCCGAAGCCCCCACTATGGAGGCTGCTTTTGGCGGTAATCCCATCCAAGATACCTTCACTATTACCGATGCCGATTTATATCATTCCTATGATTTATGCTGCAATAATCAAGGCGATGGGGTGGAGGTTGGCTATATCAGCTTAGGCTGTCCGCATTATGATATCGAGCAAATCAAGCAAGTTGCTACTTATCTAAAAGGCAAAAAGATCAAAGAGGGGCTGCTTTTTATGGTGTGGACGGTGTATCCCATCAAATGCATGGCCGATCTTAATGGTTATACCGAAATTATCGAAAAAGCCGGCGGCCATATTTATACCAATAGCTGCCCGGTAACGGTGGGCCCCGATTTACTGGATGCCCATAAAGTGCAGCTATATGATAGTTATAAGCAGGCCAATGGCTGCCATAATGATTATACCACTGTTTTTTACAGCGATGTTAAAAACTGCTTAGATGTAGCCATCAGCGGCGTATTTAAGGAGGAAAACCGATGGAAAAAATAATTATTAAAGCCCGCGCCGCCTTTAAGGGCAAGGCCGAAGGCTATGCTTTGGTATGCCCCGATAGCATTGCCGGCTGGGATGGCATTAACCCCTTAACCGGGGTTATTAAAGATTATCATAGTGTTAATCGGGGTAAATCGATTAGGAATACCATTTTGGTTTTGCCCTCCAGCAAAGGCTCTAATGGTTGGTCTTGCTATTTTACGGCCAGCAAAATTAGCGGTGGCAGCCCTTTAGGCTGGCTTTTTACCGCTATGGATTCCTCGGCCGCCGTGGCTACCGCCGGGCTTGCCATCCCCACTATTTGCGATTTTAACCCCGAGCAAGATCCCTGCAAGCTAATTGCAAGCGGCGATTATGTTTATTTGGATGGCGATAGCGGCATTGCCCAAATTATCAAAAACCCTTATCCGCCCACTATTATCAGCCAAGATGAGGCCGGCCTGCAAATTAGCGGCCAATACCCGGATATGCGCGAGCATTATGCCGATTTTGCCGAGCAAGCCCAAGATGTGGCTAAGGGGCTAATCAAAAAATTTGATAATTTTAAGATTAAGCCCGAGCAAATTAAATATTGCCAAATAAAATTGGCCGATGCCGCTAAGGAAAGCGAGCTTAAAGCCATCTTTAGCGAATATTTGCCCCAGGCCGAACTAAATATCGAAATAGTAAGCACTTTATTAGAGGACGCTTTACTGTGCTCAACCGCTAATAGTGCGCTATAATAGTTTAATGCTATAATTTATGCAAAGGAGTAGTATAATGAAATTAACCGCTTATGAACAGGAAATGCTCGATGGCGTGCATGGTCGCCTTAAGCAGGTAGCAATCGAGAATATTGTTAATTATGCCAAAATTTTGCAAGCCGAGGAATTATGCAAAGTAACCAAGGCTACCATATTTTGCGGCAATCATCCTTATTTGGCGCATTGCAAAGCCGATGACTTTGCCACCGTTTTTACCAATATGGCCTTATGCCGCGACGAAACCATCGATTTTAATCAGGTGGCCGAAGGCTGCCATGTGCAAACCTGCGTAGAGCCTTGCGCCCGTGAGGATTATCAAATCTTTAATCAAAGCAAGGATTTTTTCGAGCGTAATCAATATTTTATAGAAGAAACACGCAAGGCCGGCGTTATTATTGCCGGCACTTGCTCGCCCTATTTAAATGGCTGGATTCCGATTAAAGGTGAGCATTTTGTTACAACAGAATCTTCGATGACCACTATCGGCAATTCGCTTTGGGGCGCTTGCTGCAATAGCGATGGCATCGAGGCTGCTTTTTGGTCGGCCATTTGCGGCCGCACCCCCAAATGGGGCTATCATACCGAGGATTATCGTAAGGGCACCCATTTAATCAAGGTAAATACCAAGCTAGATAGCATTATCGATTGGGAAATCCTAGGGGTGGCTATTGGTTCTAAGCTGCCGCCTAATGCTAATCCGGTTTTGGTGGGCGATTTTTCCGAGGCTAATTTTAATAAGTTACGTTGCTTTTTGGTATCTTTATGCATCAATAGCAATTGCCGGATGGTGCATATTGTGGGCATCACCCCCGAAGCACCCACGGTAGAGGCCGCCTTTGGCGATAAGCCGATTAAAGATACCTTTACCATCACCGATGCCGAAATGATTGCCGCCTATGATCAATGCTGCGATCAAGGCAGCGATTTGGCGGTAGATTTTGTAAGCCTTGGCTGCCCTCATTATGATATCGACCAGATTAAAGAGGTGGCCACTTATCTTAAAGATAAAAAGATTAAAGAAGGCCTGCTCTTTATCCTGTGGACGGTTTATCCGATTAAGCATATGGCCGATATTAATGGCTATACCGAAATTATCGAAAAAGCCGGAGGCCATATCTTTACCGGTGCTTGCCCTTCCGGCATGGGCCCCACCTTCCTCGAGCCGCTAAAGGTGCAGGTATATGATAGTAATAAACATGCCGGCAATGTGCGCAGCACCGTAGATAATACCGTTTTTTATACCGATGTAAAAAATTGCCTGGATATTGCAATAAGCGGGGTATTTAAGGAGGAGCATAAATGGAAAAGATAGTTTTACAAGGGCGCGGCGTATTTAGCGGCAAGGCCGAAGGCTATGCTTTGGTATGCCCGGCCAGCATTGATGCCTGGAATGGTATTCATTTAGATACAGGTGTAATCAAGGATTTTAAATGCGTTAACAAGGGTAAATCGATTAAAGGTACCATTTTGGTTTTGCCGGCCAGCAAGGGCTCTAATGGTTGGTCGATATTCTTTTCGGCCACCAAAGTAAGCAATGTTAATCCGGCCGGCTGGCTGATTAGCGAGATTGATTCGGCCTCGGCAGTGGCCATTGCCGGTTTAGGCATCCCTGCTATCACCGATTTTGCGGCCGATCAAAACCCCTGCCAAATCATTGCCGATGGCGATTATGTAAGCATTGATGGCGATAGCGGCCAAGTGGAAATTATCAAAAGCTCGCTTTTAAAAACTAATGTTAAAAAATGCGATGGTGTATATTATATCGGCGGCCAATTGCCGGATATGAGCGAAAACCCCAGCCGGCTTTCATTTAAAGAGCAGGCTAAGGCTGTTTTTAAGGGGCTGGAGCTTAAGGCCAAAAATCTAAACACCTCTTTAGATAATGCTTTGATGAATTATATTCATATCAGCGATATGGCCTATTTGGACGAAATGAACGAGGTTTATGATCAATTTTTTAAAGGCGATAAGCCCACCCGTATTACCGTTGAAGCCAAGGGCTTTCCGGCCGGCACTAAAATTATCATCACCTCGCTAATTGCCGAAAAGGCCGAGGATAAGCAAGTTTTTAGAAGCAAAAACCCCAATTTTTGTTCCGATATTGGGGCTACTGCCACCATTCATAATGGCATTATCCGCCTAAACGGCATGATACCGATGGATGGCAAAAGCGGGCAGATTATTAAAGGCCATACTACCGACCAGGCCAGAGCCATTTTGGCCAATATTCAGGAATTACTGGAAGAAATGGGCAGCTCGATGGCCAATGTGCTGCATGTTAATAGCAAAGTGGGCATCGGTACCGATTTTGGCGAGTATATCAAAGGCTTCCATGAATATTTTGATACCGAAAGCGAGCATCCGGCCAGGGTGGCCTCGATTGTTAATATCTGGGAAGATTTGGCTTTGGAATTGTCGATTACCGCTGCGGTTAATAAGGCCGATAAGCAGGTATTCCGCAGCCCCAATTTTAAGGCTTTATCAACGCCCAGCTATCCTTCGGTAAATATTAGCGGCAATACGATTTTTCTGTCGGGGATTATCAGCAATGATAAGCAAACAGGCGCTTTAATCGAATCGGATCTTAAAACCGAGCTGGATGTTTGCTTTGATAATCTTAAATCGGTATTAAGCGATTTGGGCAGCGATTTTAGCGATGTATTAATGCTGGATATTTATACAACCGAAGATAGTGATGCCGATTATCAATTAATTAAAGACCTGGTTAACGAGGTTTTTGATCATAATCCGCCGGCTGTAGCGATTATTTATACTAAGCAAATGCTAGCCAATTTAAAGGTAGAATTTGGCACCTTTGCGGCCTTAAAACAAAAATAGCAGTTATTTTAGGAGGGTAAATTATGTATACCAGACCTGCTTTAAGCGAGCAGCAAGTGCAAGATATTCATGAGCGTAGTTTGTATTTTATCGAAAAGCATGGTGTAATGCTTAAGCATCAAGGCTGCCGTGATATTATGGCCAAAAACGGTGCCCAGGTAGAAGGCGAAATTGTTAAAGTGCCGGCTGCCATTATGGAAAAATTTTTAAAAGATTTGCCCAGCCGCTTTACGGTAACGGCACGCGATCGCAGCAAATCGGTGGAAATTGGCCGTGGCCTGCCTTATGTGGCCGCCCCCACCACCAGCAATGTTTTTATCACCGAGGGCGATACCAAGCGCAAGGCTACTTTAGATGATTGGCAAAATGCCCTTAAGCTGGCGCATACTTCCGATGTTTGCGATTTGATTTGCCCCTATATCATGGAGCCGGAAAGCGATGATATTACCGCCATGGTTACCAAGATGTATTATCAGGGCGTAGGCATGACCGATAAGCCTTTAAATACGGTATCTTTTAATCCTAAAATTGCCGAGGCCAGCCTTAATTTTGCCAAAATAGCCGTTGATGCTGCGCCCGATCAATATTATTGCCTGGGCGGTGCTAATACCAATTCGCCCTTAATTTGGGATGAATATATGGCAGCCAGCATTTATTTGCATGCCCATGCTAAGCAGCCGATGTTTTTGGCCAGCTGCGCCATGGCCGGCTTTACCACCCATATCAAAATTGCCGAAACCCTGCTTATCACCAATATTGAATTGATTTTTGGCATTGCTTTAATCCAAATGATTAGCCCCGGCCTGCCTTGCATTTATGGCAATGTTAGCGGTGCATCGGATATGAAGAGCATGAACTTAACCATGTGCTCGCCCGATACGCTATTGATTGCCGGCGGTGCATCGCAATTAGCTAGCTATTATAATTTGCCGGTACGGATATCCGGCTCTTTAACCGATGCCAAAATGCTCGATGCCCAGGCCGGCATGGAGGCCGCCCTTACCTTGCTTTTGGGTATGCTTAATGATGTAAGCTTTGCCATCCATGGCTTTGGCATGATGGAAGGCTTTGGCTCGATTAGCTTAGAAAAATGGATGCTGGATGAAGAAAATACCCGTTGGTGCCGTCATTATTTATATAAGAAGATTGACGATATCGAAGATAGTATTTATGATGTAATGCTAAAAGCCGGCTATGGCGGCAATTACCTATATGATAATAGCACCATGACTTTATTCAGAACCGCCTTCTTCGAGCCGCAATTAACCGATCGCCTGGTTTATGGCGCTTGGAAGGAGCGTAATTTAAGTATTGAGCAAAAGGCCAAGCAAATGTGGCAAAAAAGGGTAGCCGAATATCAAGCGCCGGCCATAGATAGCAGCATTCAACAAGCGTTAGATAAATATTATCAAAGTTTATAAGCTAATTTATGTAAACATCACTAGCCAAACCCGGATCACCATAATTATCCGGGTTTGGCTAGCTCGCTTGGAATTTATTATAAAGCCCAAATATTATAAAGACTAAATATAATGTTTTTTGCTATTTCTACTTATATATATATTATATACTTTTTTACGCCCATATAGCCACCTAATTACTGAGCCAGCCGCTTTTTTTAGCCAAAAAACTGACAAATTTTAAAAAAACAGAGGCTTTTTGGGCGATAATTGGCTATCTGTAACAAAACATCAACTTTTTATTTTTACAAAAATGCAAATATGTAAAATTTTCACAAAATTCTCTTGCTTTAGTAATAAAAATTATCAAAAATTTATTACCACCTTTAGCTGGTGTTTTAATATTTATTTAACCTAAAGTCGCATAAAAAAGGTTGCCAAATGGCAAAATATATGATATAATAACCACAAAGTAAGTATTCTATTACTTATTTTACTTACTCATAATTCTCGTCCAAAAGCTGGTTCCAAATTGTTTTAGAAGGCATATTTAATAAGGCATATTTATAATATTATGCTATTAACCTAATAACGATTGCTTTTTTTCGGCAATCGGATGAAAAGGACTGATTCAGTGCAAAGTAGAGATAAAATTAAATTCTCCGAGGCTAAGTACATACGCAGCACGCAACGTAAAGCAAGCGAAAAAAAGCGTTTAAGCAAAGTTCAAAGAATTGTATCAACAGCCATTGTTTTATTAAGTTGTGCATTTTTGATTTTAGGTGGTATTCAAGTGGTTTCGGCCAATACTTCCGCCTATCAAATTCGTTTAGAAGATCAAGTTTTAGCAACTTTAAGCAGCGAAGATCAAACTATTGCAGTTATCGAGCGTTATTTAGCCGATAAATCTGCCGAAATGGGTCTGGATATTGTTAGTGCCGAATATCTTAGGGTGGAAAAAGTATCCTCGCGCGATGCAGTTTATACCAGCGAAAACGATGCCTACACAATCCTAACCGCTCAAGTACCGGTTTTAGCCCAGGCTGTGGCCGTTTGCATTAATGGCGAGCCCTTAATGTATGTATCCGAAAAAGATATTGCAATGCAAGCTATCGATAATATCAAAGCTTTTTATCAAGGCGAGGATTCTGCCACGATTAGCTCCGTTACCGTAATGGAAGAAGTTGGCTTATTATCCACTACCGTAGCGCCTGATCAGGTTTTAGACTTAGATCAAGCCACCAATATGTTAATTTATGGCCAAATGGCCGAAGATTATCATTATGTGATGGCCGAAAACGAAACTATAGTTGATGTTGCTGTAACTAATGACTTAACCGTAGAACAACTATTAAGCCTAAACCCCGATTTTACTGCCGAACAGCAATTAAAAATCGGTGATGTTTTATCCTTAAACTTACCCGAGCCTTTGCTTAATGTACAAATTAAGCGCACCGTAGCCATCGAAGAAGAAATTCCCTTCGAAACAGAACAAAGGGATAATTACTCGATGAGCCGAGGCGAGGAAGAAGTAGTTACCGTTGGCCAGCCCGGCAAGGCGGTAGATACCGTAGAAATTGTCGAGGTAAACGGCGAAATTATTGCCGAAAATACCGTAGAACGTGTTATTGTTAGCGAGCCCGTTACCCAGGTTGTAGAGCGAGGTGCTATGGTTGTGGCCGCATCGCGCGCCTATACCGGTAGCTTGGGTTCCGGCCTGGTAGCCTGGCCTTATCATGGTGTTATCACCTCTTTATTTGGGCCGCGTGGTATGGGCTTTCACTCCGGTATCGATATTGGTGGTGCCGTTGGCGATGCCATTGTATCGGCCGGCGATGGGGTAGTTATTAGCGCCCAAAATGATGGCGGCTATGGCCTATGCGTGGTTATCGACCATGGCATAGTAGGCGGCGATCGCTTAGTTACGCTTTATGCCCACTTAAGCGGCATGTTCGTTAACCCCGGCCAAACCGTAAGCAAGGGCGAAACTATCGGCGCCTTGGGTAATACCGGTAATAGTACCGGCCCTCACCTTCACTTCGAAGTTCAGCTAAATGGCATAGCCTATGATCCATTAGCTTTCTTAGATACATCAATTAATATGACTTTTGGAAATTAATAATAGTTTTATTAATTAACTAGGCTATGCTCTATTAAATATGGGGTATAGCCTAGTTTTTTGTATAATTTTAATATTTTTTTTAGATATTTGCAAAATTTATTAAAATTTTACTTTTCAAATCGGCTTTTTTTAGATATAATAGAAGTAGGGCTGGGAGGTGAAGTGGTGCTATTTATATATCAAAGCCGAGAGAATAATTTGCGCTCGATCGAAGCTATCGAAAAAAACTGTTGGATTAATTTAATTAACCCTACCGAGGCCGAATTACAGCAAGTAATAGCTGCAACCGGCTTGGACGAAACCTTTTTAAAATACCCCCTAGATGATGAGGAAATCCCCCGCGCCGAGGTTGAAGAAGACCAGGCCATGATCATTATCCATACCCCTTTAAGGGTAGATGATGATATTATCTACGATACTATCCCCTTAGGCATTGTGCTAAACCATGATTATATTGTTACAATTTCTCTTTATGATTTAAATTTGCTGGAAGAATTTATGTCTACCCGAATTAAGGATTTGGCCACTTTTAAAAAAACGCGCTTTATTTTTCATCTATTGCAGCGCAAAACCACTTTATTCCTGCGCTATCTAAGGGATATCAATTTGCGAATGGAAAAAATGGAAGATGAAATAAATAGAAGTATGAAAAACAAGGACTTGCTCTATTTGCTCAACTTACAAAAAACCCTCGTTTACTTTTCTACTTCTTTAAGATATAATGCCAGAGTGATGAATAGGTTAATGCGGGGCAAAACCGTTAAAATGTATGAGGAGGATGAGGACTTACTAGAAGATGTAATAATCGAGAACACGCAGGCTATCGAGATGGCAGATATTTACAGTGATATCGCCGCCAGCACCATGAATTCCTTCGCTTCTTTAATTTCTAATAATCTAAGCGATACAATGAAGCTTTTAACAGGCATAACCATTATTTTGTCCATCCCCACCATGATTGCCAGCTTTTGGGGCATGAATGTGGCGGTACCATTTGGTAATGCGCTATCTGTGTTTGCTTCGTTTGGAATTATTTTGATTTTTGCTTTAATTGCTTGTATTGTATCAATTGTTTTGTTACGTAAAAAGGATATGTTCTAAAA
>CAYJPF010000022.1:0-18002 GCA_964372025.1 uncultured Peptococcaceae bacterium
AAATCATAATTTTGCACTCCTCCCTTGATAAAAAATCTATATTATACAAAGTTGTCTACGATTAGGTTGTACTAACACAACTTTTTAAGCAACTCAATCAACTTGTGTTAGTATAACTGAACGGCTCTAGCTCGCATAATCTCTCTAGCAGCAAAAACAATAGCAATTATTCGTAAAAAAATATTTAACTTTTTTAGCCAAAATAACGATAATATAGTCAGAAAAGTTAGTTATGACTAATATTTGCCTCAAAAAAATTTAGCCATTGGGCGTACCGTATTGCATAATTATAAATATTACTGCATAATTTTTACCCTAATATTGGTAGATTTAATCACTCTACGGATTAGTGTTTGAGGTGTAAAAGAAGCAAAAAACGGCAAAATTATACCAATTTTTACAACCTCAACACATGGCTTATTGTATCAGACAGATTTACCTTTGTCAATAGGGTGAATTTTTATTTTCTATTGCCAAAATTAGCAATTGTAAGCACTGGTGCTGCTGTTTAGATAATTTGTTATAGATAACTAAAAATCAAAAAACCATGCTTAGAGAAAAAATTCTCTTTCAGCATGGTTTTCTATTTACACTATATCAAAAAAAACATCATCAAATCACAGACTGATTTGTAGCATTTTTTGGCAAGCAAATGCACCCTACATAGAGTGACTAAACCTACAGGATACTTGTGTTAGGTTATACGAATACAAGCTATATTTATACATATATCATAGTCGCCTTTAAGCCCTTTTTTTACGATCAGAGTTCAGTTATACTAACCCTAATTATTTACCCAAAATCGGCTAAAAATCTTGCCCAGAGTTGGCCGCTTGTCAATCCCAAAACCATTCTCGCCCTAAATTCAAAACTTAAGCACCTGCCCACAAAACAAATAATGAATATTAGGCATTTTAGCCGCCTAATAATCAAAAGCCGGGCAATAGTTTTTAGTCTATTTCGGCAGCATACGCAGATTATAGCTAATCCCCTCCCAAATTTTAGCTGCAACTAAGGGCTCATTTCGGAGGGGATTAGCCATAATGAAAAGCTTTGCATAAACTATTGCCAAATAATAAATAATATGGTATATTATTTATTGTTAGTTAAAACTAACCAATTTTGCGATAAAAGGAGTATCATATAATGAAGAAACTACTAGTGATGACTTTGATGTTGGGGGCTGTATTGCTGGGGGCTTGCGCCGATTCCAAGGCGGCCGAACCGAGCGAAGTTACCGTCCCAACCGCTGCCGAAGCAAGCAGCGAGCCTAATACCGAGCCGAGCAATGCTGCAGAGGAAAAGCCCAGCCTGGTGGCTACCTCTTTTCATGAATACGATTGGCTAAAGCAAATTTTGGGCGAGGAAGCTGCCCATTTCGAGATTACTTTACTAATGGACACCGGCGTTGATTTGCATAGCTATGAGCCCAGCGTGGCGGATATTGCCACCATTGCCGCCGCCGATTTATTCATCTATAATGGCGGCCTTAGCCATGATTGGGTGGCCGATGTTTTAGCCCAACCCTTGCACCCCGATTTGCGGGCGATTAATGTGATGGAGAGCCTAGGCGAGGCCGTAAAAATGGAAGTAACTGTTGAGGGGATGCAGGGCGCTAGCAGCCCTCATGCACATGATGATCATGAGCATGGAGCTACCGACCATGATGACCACAACCATGATGCAGAAGCCACTGCCGAGCATGACCACGACCATGAGGCCGAGGCTGCTGCCGAGCATAATCACGACCACGACTACGACCACGACCATGACCACGAAGCCGAGGCCGATGAGCACGCCGGCCATAGTGGTGCCCATACCGATGAACATGTCTGGCTATCGCTAAATAATGCTATGCTAATCTGCGAGTTAATCGCTAGCGAACTGGCTGCTATCAACCCGGATAAGGCCGATATCTACCAAAAAAACGCCCAAAACTATAGCCAATCCCTACAGGACTTAGATGCCGCCTATCACAGCACCATCGCCGCCGCCGCTCGGGATACAATTGTCTTTGCCGACCGCTTCCCCTTCCTCTACATGATGGCCGATTATGACCTTAACTATTATGCTGCCTTCCAGGGCTGCTCGGCCGAAACCGAGGCCACCTTTGAAACGATTACCTTTTTGGCCGAAAAGGTCAACGAGCTGGATATTAATAAATTGTTGATTATCGACAATGGCTTAACCGAGCTGGCCGCCACCGTCAATAGCAGCAGCCAAGACCAAGATAGCCAAACCCTGGTGCTCCATTCCTTGCAATCTGTTAATCAGGAGCAAATCGATAGTGGCTTAACCTATCTTGATATTATGACTGAAAACTTGGCTATTTTAGAGCAAGCCTTAGCCGAATAAGGAGCGCATTATGGAGATAATCTGCAATAATTTAGCGGTAGGCTATAATAATATTGCCCTGCATCAAGATATCAATTTTAGCATACCCTCGGGCGCTTATGCTTGCATTGTCGGCGATAATGGGGTGGGTAAAAGCACATTGATCAAAACCCTACTTGGGCTTTTGCCGCCAATTAGCGGCACGGTTAAAATCGGCAGCAGCCATAAAAGCCCGGATATCGGCTATTTGCCCCAACAAACCCAAGTGCAGAAGGATTTTCCGGCCTCGGTTTACGAGGTGGTTTTATCCGGCTGCTTAAATAAGATTGGCCTGCGCCCCTTCTACAATAAAGCCGAGAAGGCCAAGGCACAAGAGATGATGGCCAAGCTGGGTATTAGCACTTTGGCCAAAAAGAGCTATAGCCGCTTATCCGGCGGTCAGCAGCAAAGAACGCTGCTGGCTCGGGCCCTATGCGCCACCGATAAAATTTTGCTTTTAGATGAACCAACTGCCGGCCTGGATTTGGCGGCAACCAGGGATTTTTATCGGATTATCAAAGAGCTAAACAAGGAAGGCACGACCATTATCATGATTACCCATAATTTGCAAGAGGCGATTAATGATGCCGATTATGTGGTCTGCCTTAATAATTGCGGCTTGGAATGTTTGAGTAAAAAGACTTATCAGGAGCTAAAACAATGAGCGAAATTATCACAACTTTACAGGAATATTTGGCTTATCCCTTTGTCCGCTATGCCTTAATCGTTGGGGTATTGGTGGCCTTATGCTCGTCATTGCTGGGGGCTACCTTGGTCTTAAAGCGTTTTTCTTATATCGGTGATGGTCTTTCGCATATCGCTTTTGGCGGCATTGCCCTGGCTTCGGTGCTTAAATTGAGCAATCAGGATATTCTCGTCTTCCCAATTACGGCGCTAGCAGCGATTTTACTATTGCGCTTAGGCCATAATGCCAAAATCAATGGCGATGCGGCGATTGCGATGATGTCGGTCGGCTCTTTGGCGATTGGCTATTTATTGATGAATTTATTTTCGGTTTCCACCAATTTAGCAGGCGATATTTGCACCACCTTGTTTGGTTCAACTTCGATTTTAACCTTAACTGAATTTGATGTGCTTACCTGCATTGTGCTTTCGCTGGTGGTAATCGCCATCTTTATCGTCTTTTATCATAAGATTTTCACCGTCACCTTCGACGAAAATTTTGCCAAGGCCAGCGGCATCAAGGTCGAGGCCTATAATCTTTTAATTGCCGTAACTATCGCCGCTGTGATTGTGGTGGCGATGAATTTAGTCGGCTCGCTTTTAATCAGCGCCTTGGTAGTTTTCCCGGCTTTGGCGGCGATGCGCTTGTTCAATAACTTTAAATCGGTGATAATTTGTTCGGTAATTATCTCGGTTAGCTGCGCTTTAGTTGGCATTTTGCTTTCGATAATCTATGGCACACCGGTTGGCAGCACCATTGTTACGGCCGATATTTTGGCCTTTATCGGGGCGGCTTTGCTGGCTAAGATCTGGCGATGCAGCCATAATTAATAATAATGCCAGCTTTTTAATAATAGTAACTTTTATCAATATTTTACTTGACAAGCGCATGTATTTATAGTAAAATTAGATTGTTAGTTATCTCTAACTTAATAATTTAAAAAACCTAGGAGGTAATACTTATGTCGATGATTGGCAAAGAAATTGCAGATTTTAAGGTACAAGCTTATTTAGAAAATTCCTTTAAAGAGGTTAGCAAAACCGATATTTTGGGTAAATGGAGCGTATTTTTCTTTTATCCGGCCGATTTCACCTTTGTTTGCCCCACCGAATTAGAGGATTTAGCCAATAAATACGATGAATTTTGCAAAATAGGTTGCGAAATTTATTCTGTTTCCTGCGATACTCATTTTGTTCATAAAGCCTGGCATGATGCCTCGGATACGATTAAGAAAATCAAATATCCGATGCTGGCCGACCCAACCGCCGCCCTAGCCCGTGATTTTGATGTGATGATCGAAGCGGCCGGTGTTACCGAGCGAGGAACTTTTGTGGTTAATCCCCAAGGCCAAATTGTTGCTTATGAAGTATTGGCCGGCAATGTTGGCCGCAATGCCGATGAATTATTCCGCCGGGTGCAAGCCCTACAATTTGTAGCCGAGCATGGCGACGAAGTTTGCCCGGCCAAATGGCAACCCGGTGCTAAAACCTTAAAACCAAGCCTAGACCTGGTAGGTATGCTGTAGACAAGGAGAATAATATGGATAATAGAAATTTAAACGACTTCTATGATGCCATAATTATCGGGGGAGGGCCGGCCGGGCTCTCCTCTGCTATTTATATGGCTAGGGCTCGTTATAAAACTTTAGTCTTGGAAAAAGATAAATTCGGCGGCCAAATTACCATCACTTCCGAGGTAGTCAATTATCCGGGCGTTTTTAAAACCAGCGGCACGGAGCTTACCAAGGAGATGCAAAAGCAAGCCGAGGCTTTTGGCGCAGAATTTTTGCTTACCGAAGTAAATTCTTTTAGCCAAGAGGGTGATTATTTTGTTCTGGATACCGACCGTGGTCAATTTAAAACCCTAGGATTAATCATTGCCGGTGGGGCTGCCCCCAGAATGGTTGGTTTTGCAGGCGAGGAGCAATTTAAAGGCCGAGGCGTGGCCTATTGCGCCACCTGCGATGGCGAATTTTTTAGCGGCAAGGAAATTTATGTAATCGGCAGTGGTTTTGCCGCTTGCGAGGAATCGATTTTCCTCACTCGCTTTGCTACCAAGGTGCATATGTTAATCCGCGAGCCGGATTTTACCTGCACCGGCAGCATTGTTAATGAAGTAAAAGCTCATCCTGCTATCGAGATTAATTATAATACAACTATGCACAAGGTTAGCGGTGAGAATTTTGTTACATCTTTAACTATCAATAAAGACGGCCAAATGATTGATATTGAGGATGCCAAGGGCATTGGTGTATTTGTGTTTGCCGGTTATGTGCCGGCTAGCGCTAAATTTGCCGAGCAAATCAGCCTTAATCCCCAAAAATATATTATCACCGATGCCAATCAAAAAACCAATTTAGACGGCGTTTACGCAGCAGGCGATATCTGCGTAAAAAACCTGCGTCAGGTAGTAACTGCCACCGCCGACGGCGCAACAGCCGCCACCTCTTTAGAAAAACACCTGGCCGAGCAATATGAAAAACTGCAACTTCCCACTCGTGAATATGTAAAAAAAGAGGTGGTAACTGCTGCCATAGAGGCCGTTGCCCCGGATGACGGCAATTTTATCTCCCCCCAAATCCGAGCCGATTTGCAGCCGGTTTTTGAGCGTTTTGAGAATAATCTTATCCTTAAATATAGGCTGGATAGCAGCGACTTAAGCCAAGAGGTTGAGGGCTTTATCAAGGAATTCAGCACAATTAATCAGCGGATTATCTGTGAAGAAGATAATAGTTTAGAAGGCATTTTGCCAACCATCGCCCTTTATGATGAACAGGGCAATTATAGCGGTATCAGCTTTCATGGTGTGCCGGGTGGGCATGAGTTTAATTCCTTTATTATTGGCCTATATAATACCCAGGGTAGCGGCCAAAAAATTGCCGAGCAGGATTTGGCTGCCATTTGCGCTATTGATAAAAAAATAGTTATTAAGCTGGCGGTTACCCTTTCTTGCTCTAATTGCCCGGATTTGGTGATTGCCGCCCAAAAAATTGCCGCCAATAATCCTAATATCAGCTTAGATATTTTCGATTTAGCTCATTTTGCCGATTTGAAGGATAGCTATAATATTATGAGCGTGCCTTGTATGATTATCAATGATCAAGATGTGCATTTTGGCAAGAAGAATATTGGGCAAATTTTGACTGTTTTGGCCGGCATTTAGCTGCTATACTAAAATAAACATATGCAAATACCAAAAAATCACCCATCATTGTTGATAGGTGATTTTTGCTTTATCATAGCAAGTTAAGCAATTTTTGTTTTCTGTGGCTAAGTAGGGTAAAATTAAAATGCTCCTTAAAGGCAGCGGCCAACCTGCTTTGGCTTAAATATCCCATTGCACTGCAAGCCCACTTTCCGGCCGACAAAACCCCTTCTAAATTAATAGATTTAGAAGGGGTTGCCGCTATAATTTTAGCTTTGCAGTATAATTAAAGCAAATCTAATCATCAGCATGGGAACAACAAGTTTTTTCCTGTTTTTTGGGCATAACTTTTTTAAGCAAACTTCTCAAAACCAAAATTCCAAATATAGCCGCAACCACAAGCATATAGATCGGGATTTGATGTTGATGCGAATTAGCGATAATATTACTAATACCACTATAGCCGCTAAAATTAATAATAAAATCCAAAACAAAGCCGAAAATCAGCGAGCATATTCCAACACAAGCCAGATATATGGTAAGAACTTTCTTACCCAAAGTTTTTCCGAGTATGGTCAAGGAGGCGATATTGGTCACAGGCCCTGCAAACAAAAAGACAAAAGCAGCTCCCGGCGAAATACCCTTGATCATCAGCGAAAGGGCGATCGGGATGGAGGCGGTGGAGCAAATATACATCGGTATGCCGATAATCAGCATCATCAACATGCTTAAAAGCGGATTGGCAAAGCTCGATAACCATTCCTGCGGCACAAAGGTGCTGATCAGGGCGGCTATTAGCAGGCCTATTACAAAATGGCCGGCTATTTCATCTAAAAATTCACCGAAGGCATAGGTAAAAATGCTTTTTATCTTTGCTGAAAGTGAGGGTTTAACTTCGTGACTATGCTCCTGCGAACAGCCGCAAGCAGGCATTTTGGGCTCATGCTCATGCGAGCAACAGCAAGCGGATGCTTCGGGTTCGGGTTTAGGCGAGCAACCACAGCTTGTCCTAGCATTCGCATAATCAGAAACATCATTTTTACAAAAAATATTCGTAGCAATACCCGCCACAATGCCGGAAACAAAGGCAGCTATAGCCCTATATACAGCAAATAAAGGCCCCATCAGACCATAGGTGGCGATAATGCTGTCAACCCCGGTTTGCGGCGTGGAGGTTAAAAAGCTGACCACCGCCCCTTTTGAAGCGCCGCTTTTGCCTAAATACAGGGCGGTGGGCACAACGCCGCAGGAACAAAGCGGCAATGGCACGCCCAGCACCGAGGCTTTGATCACCGAGGCGGTAGATTTTTGGCCAATATGCTTGAGAATAGCATCTTTATTGACAAAAGCGTGCAAGATCCCGGTAAACAGCAGGCCGATTACAATATAAAACGACATATCAACAAAAAGCTGCCCTAAATTATATAAGTATTCCATAAGCCCTCCTATTTATGGTTTAGATGACTTATTCCGATATTTAAAATATCTTGAATATGCTCATCGTCCAAGCTGTAATAAATATTATTTTTATCTTTACGGCTTTTAACAACCTGATTAAGCTTTAATAATTTTAACTGATTAGACACCCGTGGCTGCGAAACATCCAGTAAGATAGCCAAATCTTTAACACAAATTTCATTATGTAACATGGCCAGTAAAATTTTTATGCGGATAGGCTCGCTAAAGGTTTTGAAGAAAAAGGCTAAATTTTCGGTAATCGCCTCGTCGGCCATCAGCTCAACTACTTTTTCGGGAGTTTTGCAGCATAGTTTGCTCATTAAACAAACCACCTTTCGACATATAACTATATTATGATGTAGTTATATATTATTCGATTTTAAGCTATTTGTCAAGTATTTTCAAGAAAAACTTTAGCCATTAGTTTTTATAAAATAAACTTGACAAATCAAATCAAATATGATAACCTTGTTATGAAAAATAAGCTTGTTATGCGAGGTGATGTTGTGAGCTATTCTTCAGAGCTAACCAAAGAGCGCATAATGGCCTGCGCTAAAGAGGAATTCCTGCAAAAGGGCTTTACCAATGCCAATTTGCGAGAAATTGCCAACAAGGCCAAGGCCACAACAGGCGCTGTTTACAATCACTTCCAGGGCAAAGATGGCCTGTTTGAAGCATTAGTTGGTGAATTTGCCGCCAATTTGCTGGCCTTATATCAAAAAGCCCATCAGGAAGTGGAAGGCGAGTACGACTTCGACAGTGCCGATATCAGCGAAAATATGGGCAAAGGCACAAATTTAATTTTGGAGTATCTCTATGCCGATTTTGAGCTATCAAAATTACTGTTCTGCTGCTCGGCCGGCACAAAATACGAAAAATTTGTCGATGATTTAATCGAAATTGAAGAAAAATCTTCGCTTGATTTTATGGCCAATGATAATTTTAAGCCAACTAAGATCAATAAGTTTTTTGTCCATGTTATTGCCACATCGGGGCTTAATAATATGCTGGAGGCCATTCATCACGATTTGCCTAAAGCGGAAGCCCTTGAATATATCGGCAAAATTCAGCGATTTTATTATGCCGGAACTAAAGAAATATTGGGAAATTGATTTAGCTTGTTTAAAATATTGGGGTAAAAGCCCCGATATTTTTTGCAGATTAAATTAGTTAAAACTAACTAAAGTAAACCATGACAAGGAGCTTTCTATGGAAAAGAAAAAATCACTGCTAGCCAAGCTAAACAGCTTTGCCGGCGGCTATCAGCATCTTATCAGCCTAGGCATGATTTTATCAGGCATCAGTGCGGTAATGACCTTGCTACCCATCATCTTTATTTACAG
The DNA here is from genome assembly GCA_964372025.1 of uncultured Peptococcaceae bacterium. Lineage (GTDB taxonomy): Bacteria > Bacillota > Dehalobacteriia > UBA4068 > UBA4068 > CAYJBP01. The sequence continues at coordinate 9,004 of CAYJPF010000022.1, forward strand.
GGGTGTTAGCGAAATTATCGCCATTTACCCCCATATCACCCTCACTTCTACCATTATTAGCAATGCCTGGCTGGCCGCCCTCTCGGCAATTGGGGCTATGCTTATCTATTTAATTGCCCTAATGTGTACCCATATTGCCGCCTATCGGATTGCCAAAAATATACGCAAAACCGCCCTTAATCATATCATGAGCTTGCCCTTAGGCTTTTTTAGCAATATGGGCAGCGGCAAGCTGCGCCGGATAATTAATGATAGCGCCGCTGCCACCGAAACCTATCTGGCTCATCAATTGCCCGATTTAGTAGGGGCCTATACCACGCCAATTGCCGTGCTAATCGTGCTGTTTATCTTCGATTGGCGGCTGGGCTTGATTAGCCTTATCCCACTTGCTTTGGCGGCAGTTTCGATGATGTCGGGGATGCTAAAAGGCCAGGCGGAGAGGATACAGCAATATCAATCGGCGCTGGAAAATATGAATAATGAAGCCACCGAATATGTGCGTGGCATCCCGGTGGTCAAAACTTTTAATCAATCGGTGTTTTCCTTCGAGCGCTTTCATAATGTGATCACTACTTATAAAAGCTATGTTTCTCAATATGCCTATAATATGCGGCTGCCGATGACCATGTTCCAGGTCTTTTTAGCCAGCACACCGATATTTTTGGTGCTATCTGCTATCTTTATGATCACAGGTGAGAGCAGTATGACAGAGTTTTTCCTCAGCTTTTTCTTCTACCTAATTTTCACGCCGATAGCTTCGCTGATGCTGATGAAAATTATGTGGGTAGGCCAACACACCATGTTAGCAGGCGATGCCCTAAATCGAATCGAGAACCTACTGAAAGAACAGCCCCTTATCAAACCAAGCTCGCCCCAATCGCCGCAAAGTGCCGATATTATGCTGGAAAACGTGTCCTTTGCCTATTCCGGTACCGATAAAAAAGCGGTAGATAATGTGAATATCGAGATTAAGCAGGGGCAAACCGTGGCCTTTGTGGGCCCATCGGGCGGCGGTAAAACCACGCTGGCTACTCTAATCCCCCGCTTTTGGGATGTGGATAATGGCACGGTAAAAGTCGGCGGTATTGATGTGCGAAATATCGAAAATAGCGAGCTGATGGAAAATATCTCCTTCGTTTTCCAAAATACCAATCTCTATAAGGCCAGCATTTTAGATAATCTGCGCGAGGGCAAGCCCGATGCCACAATCGAAGAAGTAAACAAGGCCTTAAAGGCCGCCCGTTGCGAGGATATTATTGCCAAGCTACCCCATGGTCTTGATACGGTTTACGGCACAAAAGGTGTTTATCTCTCCGGCGGCGAGGCGCAGCGTATTGCCTTAGCCAGAGCAATTTTGCGTGATGCCCCAATTATCCTGCTCGATGAAGCAACCGCCTTTGCCGACCCGGAAAACGAGCATCAAATCCAGCTGGCCTTTAATGAGCTTACCAAAGGCAAAACGGTTTTGATGATAGCGCATAGGCTATCCACCACCAAAAATGCCGACTTAATCTATGTAATAGCCGAGGGCAAAGTGGCAGAACAAGGCACGCATAGTCAGCTTATCGCCCAAAATGGGCTCTATAGCCAAATGTGGGCAGAATACAATCAAGCATTTATCTGGAATGAGGTGAGCGCCTAATGAAAACGTATTTACAAAAAACCTTCGCCCTAACCAAGCTTGGGGCAAGCGAGCTGCTAAAGGCCAGCATTATCACGGTTTTTATCAATATAGCCATTATGGCTATTAGCGCTATAGCCTATTATTTTATCCAAGATACCCTGCTGCCGATTCTAGCAGGTACAGCCCCGGTTTATACGATTTTGGTCTATCTGGGCTATGCAATTTTTATCTTCCTTTTGCTGGCCGTGCTCTATTATTTCCAGTACAATTTCTGCTTTATTTCGGCCTATGACGAAAGTGCCAATATGCGCATTTCCCTGGCCGAAACCCTGCGCAAGCTGCCCCTTTCCTTCTTCGGCAAAAAGGATTTAGCCGATCTTACCACCACCATCATGAATGATGTGACGATGATGGAAAATGCCTTTTCCCATTTTATCCCCAACTTTATCGGCTCAATTATCTCCACCACAATTATGGGTATTGCCATGTTTGCCTTCGATTGGCGGCTGGCGCTTGCCCTTACCTGGGTAATCCCGGTATCGTTTTTGCTCTGTATTGCCACCAAAAAATTGCAGGATTATTTTACGCTCAAAACCAAAACCATTCAGCTAACCTATCTTGATAAAATTCAAGAGTGTTTGGAAAATGTTAAGGATATCAAAGCCAATAATCGCGAAAAAGCCCATCTGGATATTATGGATAATCATTTTGATAACCATGAAAAAGCCAGCATCAAGGCCGAATTTATCACCGGCACATTTGTAAATTTAGCGCAGATGATACTTAAAGTAGGCATCGCCACCACGATGATAGTAGGGGCAAGCCTGCTGGCTACAGGCGAAATAACGCTACTAACCTTGATCGTATTTTTGATGATAGCCGCCCGAATTTATGATCCGCTGGCCGGGGCGCTGGTTAATCTAGCAGGGATATTCATTTCCTTAAAAAGCGTGGAGCGGATGAAGGAGTTTGAGAGTACCAAAATCCAAACCGGGCAGGAACAAATGTCGCCTAAGGGCTATGATATCAATTTTGACAATGTTCAATTTAGCTATGATAGCAGCGAAACGGTGCTAAATGGGGTTAGCTTTACCGCTAAGCAGGGCGAGATTACCGCCCTGGTTGGCCCTTCGGGCGGCGGCAAAAGCACCGCAATGAAGCTGGCCGCCCGCTTTTGGGATATCGATAGCGGCAAAATCAGCATCGGTGGCGAGGATGTGCATGGCATCGAGCCGGAAACGCTGCTTAAAAATATCTCTATCGTTTTCCAGGATGTAACCCTGTTTAATAATACGGTGCTGGAAAATATCCGTATCGGCCGTAAAGGGGCTAGCGATGACGAGGTTATCGCAGCCGCCCAAAATGCCCAGTGCCACGACTTTATTATGGCCATGCCCGAGGGCTATAATACCTTAATTGGTGAAAACGGCTCTAAACTTTCCGGCGGCGAGCGGCAAAGATTATCCATTGCCCGGGCTTTGCTTAAAGATGCGCCGATTGTGCTTTTGGATGAAGCCACATCTTCGCTGGATATTCAAAACGAAAGCGCCGTACAGCAGGCCATTGCCCGGCTGACCAAGGATAAAACAGTTATCGTAATCGCCCACAGGATGCGGACTATAGCCGGGGCGCATAAAATTGTGCTGCTTAAAGAGGGCAAAGTGGCGGCCGAGGGCAGGCATAGCGAGCTGCTTGCCCAATCGGCCGATTATGCCAATATGATTATGCTACAAACCGAGAGCATCAATTGGGTGCTGGCCTAAACTGTTCAGTCAAGAGGTAGTAAAAAAAATGCTACCTCTTGATTAAATTTATAAGGAGAAAATATGGCCGATAAAATTCAAAATTCCTATAAATCCTCAAAAAATTTCTATGATGCGGTGATCACCCATAAAAGCTGGTGGAGCAGGCTTTATGCAAAGATAATTTGGCAGGGTGCGGATAATAATATAATCGCCGCCAAATTGCTGGCTAAAATCCCTGCTGATTTTAGCGGCAAAATGCTTGATCTGCCGGTTGGCACGGGCATATTCACGCACGAAAAATACCGCAACCTAAAAAAGGCCGAGATAATTTGCCTTGATTATAGCGAAGATATGCTAAGCATCGCCAGAGAGCGCCTTAGTGGCGAGCATATCAAACTTAAACAAGGCGATGTGGCTGATTTGCCATTTGCCGATCAAAGCTTTGATATCATTTTCAGCATGAATGGTTTTCATGTTTTCCCGGATAAAGACAAGGCTTGGGCGGAAATGACAAGAGTGCTTAAAAAAGATGGCTTGTTCCTGGTCAGCTGCTATATCGAGGGCAAAGGGCGGCTTGCCGATTTTTTTGCTAAAAAAATCTTGGCTAAAAAGGGTTGGCTATCGGTTCCGTTTGATAGTGAAGAAGCTATTAAGCAGCGCCTGGCCCAGGATTTTGAGCTGGATTTTTTCGATTGCCAGGGTTCGCTGATTTATTTTGGGGCAAGGAAGGTGCGATAATAATAGATGGCTAATAAAACGCTAAGGTGTCTTGTAAACTTGCGATTGTTGCAAGGAGGAAAATAATCCCTTTTAATATAGGCTACCTTGTGGCTTCTCTTTTTTAGCTTTAGGGAGTATGCTATCCAAAGGCAACATATCATTATCAGTACTAAAGCTTACAAATATCCTAATATAACTGTCAGGTTCTTTGTGGGACTTTGGTAATAATGTTGAAAATATTATTAGCTTAGGATTATGATTATATTTTGCTAGCGATAATCAATAGCTAATTATCATAAAAATCATCTTAAAAAGGGGCTATCGCAAATAAAACTATTTGCGATAGCCCCTTATGTATAATTATTCTTTATTTACGGATAAAACACCATTTTCGAAGGATTTGCTATAATTACTGATCACTTTAAAAAAGCTATCGATATCTGCGGGGCTGCAATTTGCAAGCAGCTCCCGGTAAAGGGCTATATAGGCTTTTTTATCATGCTCGCGATGGCCTAAGCTTAAGGCTTGGCCTTCGGCTGTTGCATAAAGACGTACTATTTTTTTATTATCAATATCAAATTCGCGGTATATTAAGCCTTTTTTCTCCAGCTTATTTACAATTTGCGATACAGCGCCTTTACTGCGAATAGATTCATTAGCCATGGTGGTAATATTAATGCCCGGGTTTTGGTCGATATAATCTAAAGTATGCGCCTCTACACGGGTTATGGCCAGGCCGCTCTCGTCGTATTCGCGGGCAATTAAATCATAGGTTTTGCATAAAACTACAAAATTATATACATTGTCAATATTGGCTCTAAAAAAATCAAAATGCTCCGTCATCTACACACCTACTTTATTATTAATAATTTATTATACCATGAGTGAATAAAGAATACAAGTATTATTATATACGTTAAAAATTCAATATTTTTATTATTTATTCCCTTTTTAACTAGATTTGCAACCCATTGTAATTAAATGAAAAATATGCTATAATAAACAATAACTATCCATTTTTAGCGCAAATTTTTTGGATTTGCCGCTTTATTAAGTTATTAAGGAGGTAATATGGCTAACACGGATAATCAAGATTATATCGTGGAAATGCGGGGCATTACCAAGCGATTTCCCGGAATTATTGCCAATGACAATATATCCTTAAATATCAAAAAGGGGGAGATTTTTGCCATTTTGGGCGAAAACGGCGCCGGCAAATCCACCTTAATGAGCATTCTATTTGGCATGTACGAGCCGGAAGAAGGCCAAATTTTAATCAATGGCCGCCGGGAAAAAATAAGCTCGCCCAATTATGCCACAAAATTAAGCATCGGCATGGTGCATCAGCACTTTAAGCTGGTATCTAACTATACAATTAGCGAAAATATTATTATGGGCAATGAGCCCAAACGCAAATTGGGCGGCCTTTTGCCAATTGTGGATATTAAGGCGGCCAATTTGCGCATTGCCGAGCTATCGCGCCAATATCGGCTGGAAGTGGAGCCTACCGCCTTAATCGAAGATATTACCGTGGCCATGCAGCAGCGGGTGGAAATACTTAAAATGCTCTATCGCCAGGCCGAGATTTTGATTTTTGATGAGCCAACAGCAGTGCTTACACCCCAGGAAATCAGCTATTTGCTCGAGATTTTAAATTCCCTGCGCCAAGGCGGCAAAACGATTATTTTGATTAGCCATAAGCTGGAGGAAATTAAGCAGGTGGCCGATCGTTGCGCCATTTTGCGACGCGGTAAGCTGGTTGATGTGCTGGATGTTAAGCAAACCGATACCCAAACCATGGCCAATTTGATGGTGGGGCGCCAGGTGCAATTTGATACCTTTAAGCCGCCGGCTATGCCGGGCGAGCCAATTTTGCAAGTTGAGAATTTAGTCGTAAAAAATAATCTGGGTTTTGATGCAGTAAACGGCATCAGTTTTGATATTAAAGCCGGCGAAATTTTTGCAGTAGCCGGGGTTTTTGGCAATGGTCAAACCGAGCTAGCCGATGCCCTTGCCGGCTTAGCGCCTCTTAGCGGTGGCACAATTAAGCTAGATAAGCAAGATATCACCGACGCCGGCGTGCGCCAAAGGATAATCGATGGCATTGCCTATATCCCCGAAGATAGGCAAAAAGTGGGCTTGGTTTTGGATTTTGATTTGGCCGATAACCTGGCCTTAAAGAATTATTATCAAGAGCCTTTTTGTCAAAAAGGCATTTTGCATCGCGAGCATTTTTTAAGCTATGGCCAAAAACTGATTGCCGAATATGATATCCGCAGCGCCAATGATACGGCTACTAAGATGCGGTCGATGTCCGGTGGTAATCAGCAAAAGGCGATTATTGCCAGGGAAATCGAGCTAAATGGGCGGCTGATGATTTTTATGCAGCCCACTCGCGGCCTGGATATTGGGGCTATCGAGAATATTCATCGTCAGATTTTGGAGCAAAGGGCCTTGGGCAAGGCTATTTTGCTAATCTCGCTCGAATTGGATGAAATTATGGCTTTAGCCGATACCATTGCGATTATTTATAATGGCCAATTTGTACGGGTTGATGCCGCCGACCAATTAAGCATGGCCGAGGTGGGCAATTATATGATGGGGGTGAAGCAATGAGGGCTAAAATTCAACAGGGCTTTGCCTTTATTTTGGGCGACGAAAAGCGCCAGGCCTTTAGCATACCCTTGTTGGCCGTATTTTTAAGCCTTTTGGCAGGGGCTATTGTTTTTATGATTTTGGGCAAAAACCCACTTGAGGGCTATTTATCATTTTTGCAGGGCTCGGGGCTTTTTCCTAAGGAAAACTATGCAACCAAACGCAGCATGTTTACCGATTTTTTGGCCTTTGTAAACCTATGGACACCGATGATTTTTGCCTCTTTATCGGCCTGTGTGGCTTTAAGGGCAGGCTTTTTTAATATTGGGGTTTCCGGCCAAATGCTTTTTGCCGGCTTTATGGCTTCATTATTAATAGGGTACAGCCCCTTGCCGGCTCTTATAGCTAAGCCTTTGGTTATTTTGGTGGGCATGGCAGCCGGGGCAATTATTGCCGCTTTCATGGGCTTTTTAAAACATAAATGGAATATTAACGAAGTAGTTTCGGCAATTATGTTCAATTATATCATCCGTTATATTACCAGCTTTTTTATCAAATACAAGCTTATCGATCCTCGCACCAGGCAATCGCAGGCGATTAGCGAAGAATCGCGCCTTAGCCTGATGGAAATGGAAATCGGCGCTTTAAAAATGGATATACCGCTGGCCATTTTTTTAGGGCTGGTTGTGGTAATTATTATCTATTTTCTCTTTGCCCGTACCCGTTTGGGCTTTGAGTTTATGGCTTTAGGCCAAAATAAATTGGCCGCCCAATATGTGGGCATTAATGTGGGCAAAACTACTATTATCAATTTATCTATATCCGGCGCATTAGCCGGTTTAGCAGGGGTTAGCTATTATCTGGGCTATTTGGGCTCTATACAGCCCGATGTATTGCCGCCCATGGGCTTTGATTCTTTGGCCGTTTGCCTTTTGGGCAATTCCAATCCGCTGGGGGTTTTTGTGGCTTCATTTTTTATCAGCGTTATCGATAAAGGCAGCACCTATATGAGCTCCAGCATTGGGGTGCGGCAGGAAATTGGCTCCCTGATTACCGGCCTTATCCTGCTTTTTTCGGCTTGCGGCACCTATTTTAGATATCTGGCCGCCAAGGCCGATCCTAAAAACGAATCTAAAACCGAGCTGCCTGATGCATCAAAAAATCCGTCGCCACCGGCAGCGCAGCAAGCACAAGTGCAGCAAGATCAGCCGCAGCCGACAAAGGAGGATTAGCATGGATATTTTAAATACAATAATTATTGATGGCCTATCCTTTGCCTTGCCTTTATTTATTATGGCGATTGGCGGCATATACTCCGAGCGTAGTGGGGTTTTAAACCTGGCTTTGGAGGGTTTGCAGGGTATGGGCGCATTTATTGGTGCTTTGGCAATTACCTTTATGAGCGGCCTTTTTACGGTAGGTAGCCAGCTGCCTATGTATTTATCTTTTGGTTTTGCCATTTTAGGCGGAATGGCTTATGGCGCAGTACATGCTTGGCTATGCATACGTTTTAAGGCTAATCAAATTATTGCCAGCATTGTAATTAATACCTTGGCTATAGCCTTAACCGGCTTTTTAACCAGCCAGCTTAATGCTACTGTTTTTGGGGCGCCGGGCAATAGTTTAATGCTTAGCACCTCGCGCCGCTTTAGCATACCTTTTGTGTCGGAAATTCCTGTGCTGGGTTCATTTTTTACCAATATTTATCCTTTCGAGATAATTATTTTGGTGGTGGCGGTAATTGCCTGGTATTTTCTATACAAAACCCCTTTTGGCCTGCATTTGCGGGCTTGCGGCGATAATCCTCATGCGGTGGACGCTGCAGGCATTGATGTGGCCAAGGTACGTTTTAAGGCTTTGGTTATTTGCGGCGGATTATCGGCTATTGGCGGCATGAGCTTTGCTTATTCCATATCTGCCCAATTTGCACAAACCATTTATGTTGGCTATGGCTATTTAGCGATAGCAGCGCTTATCTTTGGCAACTGGAAAATCCTGCCCACCTTTGGCGCTTGTTTAATCTTTGGCTTTGCCCGCTCATCCGGTTTTGTGATGACTCAGGTTTGGCAATTGCCGGTAGCTTTTTCGGATATTTTTATGACCTTGCCTTATATTGTTACGCTATTATTATTGATATTCTTTGCCAAAACCACCAGAGTACCCAAGGCCTTAGGCGAGATTTATGATAAAGGCAAGCGTTAATACTATAGTATATAATAAAAAAAAGGGGGGGCTATCGCAAAACTCCTTTTTTAAAGTTTTACTCAATTTTTTACAAAAAATTGCGGGGGGTTGGGGCAGAGCCCCAAGGTCTT
>CAYJPF010000022.1:18012-32140 GCA_964372025.1 uncultured Peptococcaceae bacterium
AACCCCCCCCCCCACACCCCCCACCAACCAACCCCCCACCCCCAAAAAAAACCCCGGGGGGCCGCAATCGCAAATATTTATATTTGCGATAGCCCCCTATTTTTTAATCAATATTTAAAGCGAATTAGCAAATAATTCCTGCTTGGTAAGCACTATTTCCAAATTGCCATTACGAATTCTAATCTCGTCAATAAACTGCTTTTCCTGCGCTGCATCCTTTAAATCAACCTCATAACTCAACTTAAATAGGCTGCCCATGCCGGTGGTTTTCGAAGCCATCAAAGTGGCCGAATTGGTATAAGTTGCAAATAAATCATCAAAAACATCGGTATAATTTAGGTTTTCGGGGATGGTTATATGCAAGCTGCGATTATTATTTTTTTGCTCGCCAAAATTAGTAGCATTAAGCAAATACGAAAATAAGCAAGCAATTACCGAAAAAAGCACCGCATAACCAACATAGCCCATGCCTACGGCCAAGCCGGTGCCCATGGCTGTAAATACAGCCCCAATTTCCTTAGCAGTTCCCGGCACCGAACGAAAGCGCACTAAACTAAAAGCACCTGCCACAGCAACACCTGCACCAATATTGCCATTTACCATAATAATTACCATGGCCACTACTACCGGCAGCAAGGCTAAAGTCATTACAAAACCCTTGGTGCATTTGGTTTTATGAGTATAAACCTTAGCTGTTAAAATTCCTAGTAAAATAGCTGTTATCATGCAAATAAAAAATTGCGAAAAAGTAATAATTGCGGTATCTCCTGTATTAAATAAGCCGTTAAAAAGCTGATTAAGCATTTAATAATCTCCTTTGATCTGCTAAGTATTGGGGTAAAATATATTGGTTATAACCCTTGCCATATTTAGAAAAAGATATCCGATAAATCTCATTTTCCTTAAGGAAATTTAAAAACCAAAAAGGTAGGCCTTGTACAGTTTTTACTTCCATTAATACATATTGATCGCTTAAAATGGGCAAGTCCTGCTCGCTATCATAAAGCGATACATCATTATTGCGCATCTTAATTTTAAAATCAAAAGTCATCCTAAAATTATCATCCTCATGCGAAAAATAAGCTTCGCGCTCATAGGATAGATATACGCGCGGGGTAAGATCTTCAAAAGTGCTCTTAAAATAGTCTATTTCCTTATGAATTTGGCTGGGCTGCTCGGGCTCGGCCCCCTCTAAAAGATAGGCAAAGGCCTTGCTTTGCTCGGCCGAAATCCGTCTTTTATAGACCACGCCATTGTACTTTTTCTTAAGCTCGATAAAAGCCGGCGAATCGGCTTGCGGCTCGCCATAAATGCGCAGGCGCAATTTTTCCTTATAGCGGGGTTTTTCCAGCGAATGCCTAATTACGCGATAATCCTCTGTATCAAAATATATATTAGATATTTTATGGCGGCCATATTTATCTAATTCCATATGCGGACTAAAATAGTCGCATAGTTTTTGGTATTGCTCGGTGGTAAGCATATACTTTAATTCCATTCTTTCAAAGATGTTTTGAATAGCCATCTAATTTCACTCCTTTTAATGTGTATTTTACAGTATACGGATTGCGATGTAAAAAAGTGGGGTATTTGTTAAATTTTTGTTAAATTTTTGTAAAAAACTTAATTATCGATGATTAAAGCCTTTGGCAAAGGAAATTAACCCCTAAATGGAGAAAATCTATTATAATTAAGTTTTAGCCAAAGGAGTTTTTTATGCTATTAGCTTTAGATTGCGGTAATACCCATATTGTGCTGGGCATTTATCAGGATGATCAATTATTATGCCATTTTAGGTTAGCCAGCGATGCTAAGCGCACCGAGGATGAGTATATGGCGCTTTTATATGGCCTTTTACATAGCAAGGATTTGGATTTGGCCGATATAAAGGCCATGATTATCGGTTCGGTAGTGCCGGATTTGGAATTTATTCTTTTTAAGATGGCCGAAAAATACTTTAATCTAATCCCGATTTTGGTTAATGATCAAAGCGATACCGGCATCAATATCAAGCTAACCAATCCCGGCGAAATGGGTGCCGATCGCCTAATTAATGCGGTGGCTGCTCATCATTTTTATCAGGGCGATTTAATTATCATAGATTTTGGCACAGCCACCACCTATGATTATGTAACCGCCGCCGGCGATTATTTAGGTGGGGCTATTACCCCGGGCATCGAGATTTCGCGGCGGGCGCTTTTTGATCGGGCGGCGCGTTTAGCCCATATTCCGATGCAGTATCCGCCCCATGCGGTGGGCCGTAATACGGCCGAAAGTGTGCAATCGGGCACGCTTTGGGGCTTTGGTGGCCAGGTAGATAATATTGTGGCCAAAATGCGCGAAGAAATGGGATCTAAGCCCATGATTATTGCCACCGGCGGCCTGGCCTCGTTTATTGCCCCTTATACCAAGGAAATTAATGAGGTAAATAATTTGCTAACCCTAGAGGGCTTGCGCCTTATTTATCAAAGGATGGTTAAAGATGAGTAAAAAGCTATTGGCGATTATTTTACTATTTACCCTGCTAAGCGGCTGCTTGATGGAGCCTAAGGATAATAATCCCGAGCATATAGCGGCTATCCCTTATACTTTTAGCGGCCAAAGCGAGGATAATCTTTGGCAAATAAAGCTTAATATTCGCGAGATTGATGATGATGACTTAACCCATTTAGGCGAGCTACCAGATAAGGTGGAGGCCGAGCAGCTAAGCGAGGGCTGGCGCAGTGTGCTTAGCATTGGCTATCTAGGCGAGGCTTTATTGGAGGAAGTGGAGTTTACCATGGGCGATGGCACGGCCTGGGTTTTAAGCGGTAGCCAAAAAATGGCTACTACCGCCCAAGATTTTACCGCTTTATTCGATTTAAACACCGATTTAGGCGGCCTATTTTATAGCAAAGATGGCTATATCGGCGGGCCAATCCCCCCTTTAGACGAGCAATTTGAATTTGAAATAGAAGCCAAAACCATAGATGGTCAAAGGCTAAAGGCCAGCTTTATGGTGGCCGTTGAATTATAATGACGCAAGGCACTAGCTATCAAAAAGGAGCATAAAATGCGTAAATTATTAACTTTAGTTTTAAGCCTGCTTTTGCTGGCAAGCTTTAGTCAAGCGGCTTTAGCCGATGCCAATATCGAGATTTTTGTAAATGGCGAGCAGCTTTTAAGCGATGTAGATCCGATTATCGAAGATGGCAGCACCTTAGTGCCGGTACGGGTTATTACCGAAAAGCTGGGCGCTGTGGTAGAATGGGATGCTACCGATCGGCGGGTAGATATTTATTGGCAGCAAAGCCATATTTCGCTTTTGATTAATGATCCTTTGGCCTATGTGGATTTAGTTGCCTACGAGCTAGCGGTGCCGGCCAGAATTGTGGACGACCGCACCATGGTGCCTTTGCGTTTTATTGGCGAAACGATGGGGGCTACGGTTAGCTGGGATGCTGTAAGCCGCAGCGTTTTTGTGGATTTGGACGCCGCCACAACACCTGCGCCTCCAACAGAGCCTTTGCCAACCGATTTGCCGGATAATCCCGATTTGGCGCAAATTAAAGAGCAGCTATTGGCTATTTTTAATGAGCAAAGGGCAAAATCGAATTTAGCGCCTTTAATCGAGGTAGAGCAGCTTAGCAATTTGGCACAATCCCAGGCGGCGGCAGCATCTATAGCCGGCGATATTAGCAATTTGGATGATGCCGATTTGCTTAGCGAGCAGACTACTCTTTATGGGGTATATAGCAGCCATCAAATTATTAGCAAAGGCTATCCCGATGCGGGAGCTATTGCCGATGCCATGCAAGATACCGTTTTAGGCGGGGCATTTTTAAGCGCCGATGCTACTTTTATCGGCTTAGGTTTTTATAAGCCAACCGCCGAGGGCAATGCCGATATTATTGCCGTGGCCGAAATTGTAAATGGCGGAGGATTTTTTATTGGCGAGGATAGGCTTAGCACTGATCAGGCTAATTTGCAGCTAAACGGCTATGCCAATGGCCAAACCTTGCTTAGTGTATATTTGCTGGCCGATGATCAAACTTATTTAACCCGCAAAAGTTATCCTTTATCGGTGGCGGCCGATGGTGCTTTTAGTTTAGAAATTAGCTTTGAGCAAAGCGGTAATTATGCTTTGGTTTTGGGCGAAGATATTGTTTATGTAGATTATCATATTTAAAATTGCAATTTCATAATAAAAAGCTTTACAAAATTACCGGAATATGATATTATATTAGGGCGGCTTATGAGTCGTTAATTTGGATTTGAGTAAAGAGGTGAACCAGATGAAACAGGGCATCCATCCCAATTATCAGGAAGTAGATGTTAGCTGCTCTTGCGGCAATAGCTTCAAAACCGGCTCTACCAAAAAGGAAATCAAAGTAGAGGTTTGCTCTCAATGCCATCCTTTTTATACCGGCTCTAAGCGTTTATTGGTAGAAGAAGGCGGCCGAGTAGATAAATTTAAGAAAAAATACGGTCTATAAATCATTACCTGATATGGCAATGGGGGCTGTCGCAAATAAAAATATTTGCGACAGCCCCTTTTATTGTTATTATTTTTTTAAATATCGCAATTTTAATTGACATTGTCTACAGATTATGACATAATATTATGGTTGAATAATCACATAAAGGAGGTGTTTTGCAATGCAATGGTTTATATATGTAGTTAAGGATAATTATATGAATTTTTACGGCCGTGCTCGCCGTACCGAGTACTGGATGTTTGTTCTTATAAATATGCTTATTGGTGCGCTTTTGGGTATATTAAGCTGGTTTTTAGGTACCATTGGCATAGTTTTGGCTAATCTTTATAGCTTGGCTGTACTTTTGCCGGGCTTAGCTTTATCCGTGCGCCGTTTGCATGATATCAATAAATCTTGGCCTTGGATTTTTATCAATTTCATCCCGATTGCCGGTACAATTTGGTATTTAATTTTAATGTGCACCGCAGGTAATCAAGGCGATAATCAATATGGCCCTGATCCTAAAGCTAATGATTATGTAGCTTAAGATATTATATTTACATATCATAATAATCATAAAACCCCTTGTTTACCATCAGCATTATGCCAACGGTAAACAAGGGGTTTTTTAGTAGCTATTCTTTTTTAAAAAACCAAAACTTTTTTACTTTTTTAACCCAAAATTAAACGGGCATCGGCAATGGCAGCCCCCTTATTATATACAAATACCGGGTTTAAATCGGCCTCTTGCAATTGCGGATACTTTAAGGGTAGCTCCGAAAACTTAGCCAGCATCTCGGCCAAATACTCGATATCGGCCGGCTTTTCGCCCCTTACCCCGGCCAATAAGGCATAGGTTTTAATACCCTTTATCATCTCCAGAGCTTGGCTTTTGCTTAAAGGCGCTATGCCTAAGGTAATATCCTTTAATACCTCGGTATAAATGCCGCCCAAGCCAAAGGCTATTACCGGTCCAAATTGGCTATCCCTGGTAAAGCCCATAATTACTTCCCTGCCCATCTTTAGCATCGGGTAAATAATTACACCTCTAAAATCTTTGCCTTGGCCAATAGCTGCCAATTGCTCAAAAGCTTGCGCTGCTGCCTGATCATCCTTAATATTAAGCTTTACGCCGCCCACATCGGATTTATGGATAATCTGCGGCGAAACAATCTTTATCGCCACCGGATAACCCAATTTTTGGCAGGCCTTAACCGCTTCATCAGCCGTCTTTACAAAACGATACTCCGGCACAGCCAAACCATGCGCTTTAAGTAAATCCATCGCCTGCGGCTCCAGTAGCGATTTTTCGGCGGTGATTAATTGCTGCTCGGCCGGTAAAGCTTGATCTTCTTCGGCCGCTTTTTGCTTTTGATAATAAGCTGCCATTTTGCTTAAAGCCTGCGCTGCTCGCTCGCCCGAGGCAAAATTAGCCAGATTATTCGCCAGCAAATACTGATGCGCCTTAGCAATATCCACCCCGATATCAAAGCAGGTGGCAATCGGCTTGCCACTTTGCTTGGCCACTACCGCCAATTGCTCGGCAATTGGTAAGGCCTGCAAATAAGGCGTGCCTACATAAATAATTAAGGCCGCATCATATTCCTGTAAAGCTTCTTTGGTGGTGGCCGCATATTGCTCGGCATCGCCTTCTACGGTAATATCCAAAGGATTGGCCAAACCGGCATGGGCCGGCAAAAACTGCTGCAAGCGGCTTTTTAAGGAGGGGCTGGGCTCGTCTACATTAAGGCCAACTTCCTCGCAGCGGTCGGCCGCCATCACGCCCGGGCCGCCGGAATTGGTTATCACAGCCAATTTGCGGCCTTTAAGATCGGGCAAAAGGGCAAAGGCTTGGCAAATATCAAATAATTCCTCGATGCTATAAGCACGAATGGCATTGCAAGAGGCAAAAGCAGCATCATAAACCTGGTCGGCACCGGCTAAGGAACCGGTATGCGATAAAGCCGCCCGCTGGCCGCTGCCGGTACGACCACTTTTAACAATAATTACCGGCTTTATCTTAGTAGTGGCCTTTAAAGCCGCCATAAATTCGCGGCCTTGGCGTACATTTTCTAAATACATGGCAATCACTTTGGTATCGGGATCATCTTTTAAAGATAGCAATAAGTCGATTTCCGATAAATCGCTGCCATTACCATAGCTTACAAATTTGGCAATACCTAGGCCTTCTTGCTGCGAACGAGCCATAATCAGGCCACCTACCGCCCCACTTTGGGAAATTAAAGACACATTACCGCATTTAGGTGCGGCCTCTAAGGTGGGCAGCAGATTATGATGGGTATTGACCATACCGGCGCAATTAGGGCCAATATAACGAATACCATGCTTTTTGGCAATAGCTATAATCTCTTCTTCTAATTGATGATTACCGGCCTCGGAAAAGCCCGAGCTGATAATTACCGCCGCCTTAATGCCCTTAGTGCCGGCCTCCTCTAAAATGGCAGGCACGGTAGTAGCCGGGGCAGCAATGATAATTAAATCTAAGGGGGCATCAATTTCGGTTAAGGCGGCAAAGCCTGCTATACCATTATAGCCTTGAGCCTTGGGATTAACGGCAAAAATATCCTTAAAGCCGCCCTCGATTAGGCGATCGATTAAAACCGCCCCCAATTTGCCGGGGCTAACCGAACCGATAACCGCTACCGCCCGGGGATAATAAAGTTCTTTTAATTGCATAGTAACCTCCTATTTTGCGGCAGCATTTAGGCCGGCCTCAAAGGATGCCAAATTGCGCTCGGCGCCTTTTGGCCAGCGGGATACAATGGCCTCTTTAATTTCTTCTAAGCTAAAATAATCGCTTAGGCAAGTATGCTTTAAGGTTGCAGCCAATAAATAGATATTATCGGCTAAATTTTCCGGCAAATCTTGAGGATCTAAATAGCTAATATTGCCGCCGGCTAAGGCCACCTTTTCCTTAACTTGCTCGATATCCGGGTATTTTTCCTTGCCCAGCATTACGGCAGTGGGTAGCCAATTATAGCCATAAACAATAAAATCGCCGCCCTTTTTAAGGAAGGGTATCGCCTTAATGCTTTCCGATAATTCCATAGCAATTACTAAATCGGCGCCGCCTTTGCGGATATCCGGGCCTACGGTTTGCGAGCCAATTTTTAATTGCGCCTTAACAAAACCGCCCCTTTGAGCCATGCCCTTAGTGGGGAAAAAGTTGGCCGGCAGGCCTTTGGCCTCGGCTGCACGGGTTAATAATTCGGCAATGGTTAAAATACCTTGGCCGCCAACACCTACTAAATATATATCAATTTTTTGCATAATTAAGCCTCCTTTGTAATTGCCGAGAATTTGCATAAGCTTTGGCAAATGCCGCAACCATTGCATTGTGCTTGGTCGATAAATACCTTTTCGCCATCATAAACAATAGATGGGCAGCCGGTAGTATTAATGCAAACCTTGCATTTGGTGCATTTAGCTTGGTCGATATTGGTAGTACCATAGCGAATTTTACGGCGTCCGGCCTGAATAGCACATTCGCGGCGCGGCACAATAACCTTTACGCCGGGCATAGTCATGCATTTGGTGATAATTTCGCTAATTGCCGGCAAATCATAGGGGTCGGTAATAAATAGATTTTCTTCGGCTATGCCTAGGCCTTTGATGATGTTTACAATATCAACACGCTGCTTACTCTCGTTTTGCTGGAATTCGCTGGCGGTATTGGCATTAACTTGCATGCCGGTCATGGCCGTCCAGCCATTATCCATCACAATGGCGGTTAAATTTACATTATTTTGCACCGCATTTAAAAGGCCGCTCATGCCGCCATGCATAAAGGTGCTATCGCCAATGGTAGCAATAACCGGGGTTTTAAGCCCGGCATGATGAAAGCCCTGCGCCATCGGGATGCTGGCCCCCATCGAAACTTCCGTCCATAAAGTATTAAAGGGCGGGCTCATGCCTAAGATGGTGCAACCGATATCGCCGGTTATCATAACCTCGTCTTTTTTATAGCCATTTTTGCGCACAGCCTGATTAATACCAATATAAACGCCACGATGCGGGCAGCCGGCACATACCCCAATCGGGCGGGCGGCGCATAGTTCGTCGGCTACGGTAAAATCTTTTAAGGCAGCAGGCATTTCCTGGCCTAGGGCGGCATAGATAACGGTAAGAATCTTTAAGCTATCAAAGCTGCCCACCCGGGAGAGGATATTATTTTCCTTACCAAAAATAGGCATTAATTTGCCGGCATGATAAGCCTGCAAATAAACGGCTTTTTCGATATAGGCTTCATTTTCTTCCACAATGGCAATACTGCCGCAATGGGCAATTAATTTATCAATTTCGGCCTGAGGGATAGGATTGCTGTTTACCACCTTAAGCAGGCTGATATCGGCAGTATTTAGGCCATGCTCTTGGGCTAGGCTATAGGCTTCGTCGATAAAAGAATTCATCACGCCCACTGTAATTAGGCCTAAGCCATCTTTTTTGGCTAAAGTTAATTGATTTTTTTGATCGGCGGTAATTTTATCTTGGGCAGCCTTAAGGCGATCGATTAATTCTTGATGCTGATCCAAGCAAATCTTGGAGCCGGCTTTGGTATATTTGGTGATATCCTTGATAATGGTGGCCTCACGCTTGGCAAAAGGAGCTGCCTCGGGGATATCAACAATGGCATGGCTTTGGGCTACATTGGTAACCGATCTAATCATAACCGGGCCGCCGATGGCCTCGGATAATTCAAAGGCATACTGGGTTAAATGATAGCTTTCTTCCACGGTAGAAGGCTCGAGCACAGGCATATCGCTCATATAGGCAAAGCCGCGCACATCTTGCTCGGGCATACCGGCTGCTACACCGGGATCATCGCAAACATAAACCACAAAGCCACCATTACCGCCCGAATAAACAAAGCTGATTAAAGAATCATAAGCCACATTTAAGCCGGACATCTTCATCGTACATAGCGCCCTTTGGCCTGCCCAGGAGGCAGCACCGGCAACTTCCAGAGCTACTTTTTCGTTGGTGCTCCATTCAATATACACATCGGGGATATCTTTCTGCCAAATGCTGGCGATAACCTCGGATGAAGGGGTGCCCGGATAACCGCTGATTACCTTAGCACCGGCAGCCAAGGCTGCTTGGGCAACTGCTTCATTGCCGCTTAAATTTTTCATTACCATATACTTACCTCCATAATTATTATTTTTTTTGCATGTAATTTATTATACACCATTTGCGCCAGAATTTCAAGCTTTAATATTGTAAAATGAGCAAATTGGCAGCCGTGTAAATTGCTGCTATATCCATATATTAGCCAAAAACACAATTATCAATTTACATCTTTAAAGTGCGTAAGTAAACCTGGCGATTTTAGTTCACAAATTATTTTTTTTGTAAAAAAGCTATTGATTATTTTGAATTTTATAGTATAATTAATATACTGGATGGACTATATTTATGCACTGGAGTTAGCTATGGTAAAAAAAAATGCACGCTACTTAATTCAAAATGCTCTATTCGATTTGCTTAATGAGCATCCCCTAGATAAAATTGATGTACAGGATATTACTGCCAAAAGCGGTTTATCCCGTCAAACATTTTATTATAATTTTAAAAATAAGCAGGATTTGCTAGATTGGGTTGTGGAAGAAAATAATAAATATGCCTTAGAATTTTTTAATAAAAGTGGGGCAATTTATGATTTTATTCTGCACTTTATGATTTTAATGCGTGAACACAAGCTTTTTTATACTAATCTGGTAGAAGAAAAAGATGGTGGCCGTAGTTTTGCCCGCAATTTTGAAGGCGGCATTGTAGCCTGCGCCGAGATTATCGAGGGCCGCTGCGCCATTGGCAAAATGAATAATAAATTATGGAGCTCTTTGCATTTCTTTACCTATGGGGCAAAAGGCATGATTGTAAACTGGGTAGAAACCGGCATGGTAGAAGAACCCAAGCAATTGGCCGAGATTATCATGAAAAGTATGCCATGTAGGGTAGATAATTATTTTCAGCAATGTAGCTAAATTTATAAGCTTAAATTACAAGCTTAAATTACAAGCTTAAATTACAAGGGGCTATCGCAAATAAGCCATTGCGACAGCCCCTTTTTTGCAAAAATTGCAGGATAACAGGCTAATTATATAGAATTAAACATAGTTAAATACCATACAGGGAGCATATTTATGCCAACTAATTCTAAAACCGGGGCTCTAATGGATGCGGCGATGATGGTGGCCTTAACAGTGGCCTTTAATTATTTATGCGCCATATTGCCTTTATTTGAATTATTAGCACCGATTATTTTGCCCTTGCCGGTGGCTATATTGATTATCCGCCGCAATTTATATTTTGGTTTTTTGGCGGCTTTAAGCATCTTTTTACTTACTTCTATTTTAATTAACCCGGTAAATACTGCTTTATTGGCTGCCTACTATTTAATTTTGGGGCCTTTTTTGGGCTATTGTTTGGCTAATAAAAAGAATTTAACTTTTACCATGGTTGGCGCGGCCTTTTTTTCGGGGCTTACCATGTTTGTTTATGTATCATTGGGCTTATTTTTTACCGGCATACCTGTGGCCGAGGTATTTAATCAGCTGGAAATGCTGCTGCTGGAGGCTAAGCAAATTACCATTGAGCAAATGGGGGCTTCTGCGCCGATGGGCAATGGCTTTACGGTAGAAAGTTATTATGATTTTTTAATCGAATCGCTAATGCTTTATTTGCCGGGCAGCCTAATTTTGATGGCGATGAGTTCCGCTTTAATCAGCTTTATCATTTTGCGATCTATAATGCGCCGTTTAGGGCATGATATCGAAAAAATGCCTGCTTTTGGGCTATGGCGCTTGGATTGGCGCTTGGTTTGGTTTTTGATATTGGGCTTAGGCTTAAGTATTGCCGGCAATTGGTCGGATAATCAAAATTTGCTGATTATCGCCGGTAATTTGCAAATGCTTTGCGAGCCAATTTTTGTAATAGCCGGGATAAGCTTTTTTTACTGGCTGCTTAGCCGCTTTAAAATGGCCACTTTTTTAAAGATATTATTGATTTTGATTTTATTACAGTTTAGCGCCGGAACTTTTGCTTTATTAATGCTATTATTAGGCATATTCGATCCCATTTTAGATTTTAGGGCCAAGATTGAAAAGCGCAGTTTAGATAAAAACAATCTGCCCAAAAATTAATATTTATAAAAATTAATATTTATATAGGAGGTTTTTTTATGAAAGTAATACTTTTGGCTGATGTAAAAAGTTTAGGTAAAAAGGGCGAGATTAAAGAGGTGGCCGATGGTTATGGCCGCAATTTTTTGATAGCTAAAAAATTGGCACAAGAGGCAACCTCGGCTAATTTAAATAGTGTGGAGCATGAGCGCAAATTGCAGCTAGATCGCGAGGCTAAAGCTTTGGCCGAGGCTAAGGAGCTGGCCAATACCTTAAAGGATACTAAGGTAACGGTACTGGCCAAATGCGGCGAAGGCGGCAGGCTTTTTGGTTCGATTACCACGGCCGATATTGCTACTGCCTTGGCCGATCAGGGCTTTAAGGTAGATAAGCGCAAAATCGAGATTAACGAAAATATTAAGTCCTTGGGCGAATATAAGGCAACAATTAAGCTACATACCAAGGTGCAGACGGCAGTTATTTTAGATGTAGTTAAGGCCTAAGCGATGGCGATGGATATAAGCAGGCAATTGCCCCAGAATTTGGAGGCCGAGCGGGCTTTATTGGGTGCTTGCCTATTGAATAAGGATGCCTTAAACGAAGTATTGGAATTTGTGCAGGCCGGCGATTTTTATAGCGAAGGGCATCGTTTAATATTTAATGCGATGCAGCAGCTAATTAATAGCAGCAGGCCTTGCGATTTGGTAACTTTAGTAGACGAGCTTACCCTAAGCGGCGATTTAGATAAAGCAGGCGGCCTAGGCTATATAGCAGGGCTTACCGATGCTGTCCCGGCGGCGGCGGCGGCTGTTCATTATGCCAAGATAGTGATGGAAAAGTCATTAGCCAGGCAGGTAATCAATGCGGCTTTGATGATCGAGGGCGAGGGTTTTGGTGGTTTTCATACGGCGGATCAATTATTAGAGATTGCCGAGAAGGCTATTTTTGAGGTTGCCGAAAAGCGCCATCATGATGGTTTTTATTTTATCGGCGATATTTTGCAAGCGGTATATGATAAGATCAGCATGACCAAAGCCCAGGACGGGGTAACAGGCATCCCCACCTTTAGGGATTTGGACAAATTATTATCGGGATTACAAAAAAGCGATTTGGTATTATTGGCGGCGCGTCCCGGTTGCGGTAAGACATCGATGGCGGTTAATATAGCACAGCGGGCGGCAATTAAGCATGGCAAGCGGGTGGCGATATTTTCGCTAGAGATGCCTAAAGAGCAGCTAGCGCAGCGTATGTTATGCACGCAAGCCAGGGTAAACCAGGGCAAGGTACGCAAGGGCGAGATTAGCCGCGAGGATATAGGCCGTTTAGCGGAGGCCTTATTGCCCTTAAACGGGGCGGAGATTTATATTGATGATACGGCCTCGATAACGGTAAGCGAGATGCGCAGCAAATGCCGCAAATTAAAGATAGAGAAGCAAGGTTTAGACATGATAGTAGTGGATTATATTCAGCTATTGCAATCGGGCGGAGGCCGCCGGGTGGAGAGCCGCCAGCAGGAGGTGGCGGAGTTTTCGCGTTCTTTAAAGGGTTTGGCTAAGGAATTGGATTTACCGGTACTGGCCTTATCGCAGCTATCGCGTTTAGCGGAGCGTACTAATGAGCCTCCAAACCTAAGCCATTTAAGGGAATCGGGGGCTTTGGAGCAGGATGCTGATATAGTGATGATGTTGCATCAACCTAATAAGAATGGTGAAGAAGGCGGCGAGATGGCAGAGAACAATCCTCAGCAAGATATAGTGCAGGTAATAGTGGCTAAGCATAGGAATGGCCCGGTAGGCGAGGCTAATTTAATATTTAGGCGCAGCTACACATCTTTTGAGGATATGGCCTATGAATGGGAAGGCGATTATATTCCCGAATAAACTTAAAAGTTTTTTTGGTACTTTTTTTTCAAAAAAAGTACAAGATCTTTTGATCTTTTGATCTTTTTAAAATCTTTCGAGGCTTAATAATTTTTGCAAGTACAACTTAAAACAGCAGTTAAATCTTGGCGAGAAAGGAATATACTCGAAAGATTTAGCTGCTATTTTTATTTGCGAAGCAAATGAAAATGAAGTGCACTTTTTGGGGTTATTTGCTTTTTAGTTTTGATAAGGGGGCAATGCTATTAAGTTTTGCGGTTAACTTGGTTGTTATTTAGAGCGAATTGAAGAATTTTTGTGCTGTGAGATAGGTTTTGTTAGATTTTTGTTGCTGTTGCTTTTTGTTAGCTGGGTTATAGATTGCCTCAATTTTTCGGCGGATATTTAGTTTGGGTTGTGTTTCGTGGGTTGAAAGATTTGCTTTTGATTTTGTTGCTTTTTGTTATCTGGGTTATAGATTGCCTCAATTTGTCGGCGGATATTTAGTTTGGGTTGTGTTTCGTTTGTTGCAGGTTTAGCTTGCCCTCGCCTACATTTGTTAGTTTATTTCCTCTGGTCTCAGAGGGGGTTGTTACTTTTTGGTCGCAAAAAGTAACCAAAAACGACCGCTGTTGCGCATCAGCGGACCCGGCGCTGTAATGTGGACTCG
>CAYJPF010000023.1:0-30207 GCA_964372025.1 uncultured Peptococcaceae bacterium
GCGGTCGTTTTTGGTTACTTTTTGCGACCAAAAAGTAACGCCCCCTCTGCGACCAAAGAAAATAAACTAACAAACGTAGGCGAGGGCAAGAAAACCTTTCAACACACGAAGCACAAACCAAACAAACTATCCGCCGAAAAATATAAGCAACCTACAACCCAACTACCAAAAAGTAACAAAAAAACAAAAAAAGGTGGAGCAAAAGCCCCACCTTTCAAAACAAAAACAATTAACCCTCAAACATCATATTATCAATAGGACAACCGGCCTTAACCATCGGCAAAACAAAATCATGGGTAGGAATAATAACCTCGATAAAAGCCGATTTATCGCTAGTTAAAGCCTGCTTAAGCTTTTCTTCGGCAGTAGCCGCCCGATTAATTCGATAATAATCCATACCATAAGCCTTAGCTATATGGCTAAAATCGGGGTTGCCCGGCAAATCTATTGCATAATATTCACGATAATTATAATTAAAATGCTCTAATTGCCGCACCATGCCCAAAACATTATTATTAAGCAGTAGCAATTTAACCGGCAAATTATGGGCTGCAATTGTAGCTAGCTCGTTCATGCTCATTTGCAAACCACCATCACCGCATACGGCTATTACCTGGGCTTTTGCATCGGCTAACTGCGCACCTAAAGCCGCCGGCAAGCCATAACCCATGCAGCCTAAACCGCCCGAGGCCAAAAAACGGCCGCCTAAACCGCCCTTATAATATTGGGCAGTCCACATCTGATGCTGGCCTACATCTACCGTTACAATAGTATCTTTATTTGTATATTTATTCATTAAATCAATAATATAACGGCCATTAAAAGGCTTGGGCTTAGCCAGTTTTGCCATAATTTGATTAGCCGCCAATAATTCATCAAAACGCTTGCCCCAATTAGCTTGCGGCTCTTTAGCAGCCAATTTTTCGATCAAATCGGGCAAAATATGCTTACTATCGCCTACGATTGGGATATGCGAAGCCACATTTTTGCTAATTTCGGCCGGATCGATATCAATATGGATAATCTTGGCCTCCTTGGCAAAATGCTCGGCCTTGGATGTTACCCTTTCGTCAAAGCGCGCGCCAATGGCCAAGACCAAATCGGCCTCGCATAAAGCCAAATTAGCCGCCGGATGACCATGTATACCGGGCATGCCTAAAAATAGCGGATGATCCTCGGGAAAAGATCCCTTGCCCATTAAAGTGGTTACTACCGGCGCTTTTAGCTTTTCGGCCACCATAATCAGCTCATCAAAAATTTTGGCCGATATCGCACCGCCACCAATATAAAGCAAAGGCTTTTCGGCAGCCAATAGGGCTTGCGCGGCTTGGCTAATTTGCTTTTTATGCCCTTTAACAGTGGGCTTATAGCCGGGCAAAGCTAATTCGGCCGGCGCTTTGCCGCTGCATAGGGTTTGGGCAATATTAGCCGGTAAATCGATTAAAACCGGGCCGGGTCGGCCGCTTGATGCTATATAAAAAGCCTCGTCGACAATAGCCGCAATATCCTCGGCATCGGTTACCAGATAATTATGCTTGATAATCGGCTGGGTAATGCCGGTAATATCCACTTCCTGAAAGGCATCGCTGCCCACTAAAGCGGTAGATACCTGGCCTGTTATTGCAATTAAAGGTATCGAATCCAAAAAGGCATTGGCAATGCCGGTTACCAAATTGGTAGCCCCCGGCCCCGAGGTGGCCAAACAAACCCCCACTTTGCCGCTAATCCTGGAATAAGCGCTGGCAGCATGGGCTGCCCCCTGCTCGCTACGGGTTAGAATATGCTTAATATCGGAATGGAAAAGCTGATCATATACCGGCAAAATTGTGCCGCCCGGATAGCCGAATACCAAATCTACGCCATGTTTTTCTAAAGCTTTAATTAAACTTTGTGCTCCGGTTATCATTTAAACCCCACCTTTCCATTTATTTTTACCACCACGAACCATCGCAATTTGGCCGGTTCTTACCACTTCGGTAATGCCAAAAGGCTTAAGCGCATCTTCAAAAGCAAGAATTTTTTTCTCGCTGCCGGTGGCTTCGATAATCATCGATTCATTAGAAAAATCCAGAATATGACCACGAAAAACATCCACTACCAGCATTAATTCCGCCCTGTTTTCCATAGTGGGCAGCACCTTAAATAAAGCCATGCCCCGATCTACAAATTCCTCACCGCTGATATCATTAATTCTAATCACATTGATTAATTTATGTAATTGCTTAACCACTTGCTCCATAGTAACCTGATCGCCGTCTACCACGATGGTCATCCTGGAAATTTCTTTGCGCTCGGTAGTGCTTACCGATAAACTTTCGATATTAAAACCACGACGAGAAAATAAACCTGCCACCCGCGATAATACCCCGGTGCGGTTTTCGACTAAAACAGATAAGGTATGACGCATATTATCCTCCTTAATAATTGGTTATAGCGCCTTTAGCAGCCGATGTTACCAGCTTAGCATATTTGGCCATATAACCATGTTTGATTTTGGGCGGCGGAGCCTGCCATTTGGCCTTACGCTCGGCCAAAATTGCCTCATCCACCAATAATTCCAATTTACCGGCTTCGATATCAATAGCAATGATATCGCCATCCTCTACCAGGGCAATTAGCCCACCTTCGGCTGCCTCGGGCGAGATATGACCAATCGAGGCACCGCGGGTTGCCCCCGAAAAACGGCCATCGGTGATCAGCGCCACGCTATCGCCTAAGCCGGCACCCTGCACCACCGAGGTTAGCTGCAACATCTCGCGCATGCCGGGGCCACCTTTGGGGCCTTCGTAGCGAATAACCATTACATCACCCGGCTTGATTTTGCCTGCTAAAACAGCCTCGATGCCGCCTTCTTCATCATAAACCCGAGCCGGCCCCTGATGCTGAAGCATTTGCGGCAAAACAGCGGCCTTTTTAACCACAGCCCCATCCAAGGCCAAATTGCCCCATAAAACAGCCAGGCCGCCTACCTGGCTATAAGCAGTATCTTTAATGCGAATAACCTCGGGATTAAGAATAGGACGATATAAATCTGCAAGCGGCTTGGCGGCTACCGTCATCTGCTTACCGTCGATTAAGCCGATATCGGCCAAAGCGCCCAGCATAGCATAGATGCCGCCTGCGGCATCCAAATCTTCCAGATGATGATGCCCGGCCGGTGCCATTTTGGCCAAATGGGGGGTAATTGCGCTTACTTCCTCGGCCAAATGAAGATCGATTTTATGGCCTGCCTCATGGGCGATAGCAGGCAAATGCAGCAAGGTATTGCTAGATCCACCCATAGCCATATCCATAACCAGAGCATTTCTAAAGGCGGCCAAAGTCATGATTTGACGTGGGCGAATATCCTTAGCCAGCAAATCCATAATTTGGCTGCCTGCCTGCTTGGCCAAACGGGTACGATTAGCCATAATCGCAGGTATAGTACCATTACCGGGCAAGGCCATCCCTAAAACCTCGGTTAAGCAATTCATCGAATTGGCAGTAAACATGCCCGAGCAAGAACCACAACTGGGGCAAGCGGTTTGCTCTAAAAAGTCGAGCTGATCGGCCGATGATTTACCGCTGCCGATTGAGCCAACCGCCTCAAAAAGCGAAGTTAAATCGGTAGGCGCACCGCTTAAGCTGCGGCCGGCCAGCATGGGTCCACCGGAAACAAAGATAGCAGGCAAATTAAGCCTGGCTGCAGCCATTAGCATGCCGGGCACTACTTTATCACAATTGGGAATAAAAACAATGGCATCCAAAGCATGTGCCTCGACCATTGTTTCGCAAGAATCGGCAATTAATTCGCGGCTGGCTAAAGAATAATGCATACCATTATGACCCATAGCAATGCCATCACATACGGCGATAGCAGGGAATTCCAAAGGAGTACCGCCTGCTGTTCTAATGCCGGCCTTTACAGCATCGCAAATGGTGCGCAAATGAATATGGCCGGGCACAATTTCGTTAAAAGAATTGACCACACCAATTAAAGGGCGCTCCATTTCTTCCTTTGTTAAGCCCAGAGCATATAATAAGGAACGATGCGGCGCTCTGGCCAAACCGCTTTTAATCAAATCGCTACGCATAAAAAAACCTCTCTTAATAAAAAATAGTATATCTAAACATAATACCTAAAACTAAAGCTATTGTCAAGCAAGTAAAAGTTTTACTCATTTTTTTACAAAAAATTGCAGGGTGTGGGACAGAGTCCCACGGTCTAAAGTTCTTAGCCACGCACCTGATTACGCCACTGCATAATAGCAATCAAGGCAGCGCCGCCCAAGCTACGAGCCTTATCGGAAATACTATAACAATATTCCGGATTATGACGAGGATCGATATCGCCCACCTTCATGCCCTGATGCACAGTTAAACCTTGCATCAGCAAACCACGCAGCATGCCATCAATTTGAGCATAAATTGGTTGATCGCCGCAATAAGCCACAATATCACCTTTTTTAACAGCAGCCCCAATATGGCTATTTTGCCTAAATTCGCCGTCGGCAGTGGCCTTAAGCAGGCGCTCCAGGCCAATTCCACCAATATCACCGGGCACACCGGTATTGGCTTTAGCCATGCCCTGATAAATAAGCCTACCCAAATCATGGCCACGCATAGTTTCGATTACCACATTAACATCGGTGCCGGCACAAAAACCGGGCCCCAAACCAATCATCAAAGGTGCCATACCCAGCTTAAAGCCACCATTTCTTTTAGCCAAAGTGGCATCAATCATCACATGCGGACGATAGTCGGCCAGGCTTTTCATCTTAAAATCGATTAAAATCGGAATTTTATTTTGGGCGATAATTGCCCAAGCCTCATTCAAATCGGCAGCTAAAACCGCCTCTAAATTTTCCACCGAAAATTGCCCCTGATACACCGCCTGCGCCAAAGATACAGTACGGCGAATGGCCAAAGGCTGCTCGGCCTCGGTCATCAAAATATCCATGCCGGCCAAATGCAAGGCCTGCGCCACTCCGGTTGCTAAATCCCCTGCTCCTTTTATCCAAACCCTCATCAAAAACTCCCCTATTCCTTACAATATAAATCATAATTTTGCTTAGTATCAATATCCAGGTATAAACCGGGATCTTGATGGCTTACTATTAATAAATTATCCCGATATTTTTGCAATAAACTTTTAGCACCATTATCGCCACTTAAAGCCAGTATTTCCGGCCGCAAATCCGGCGCAAAAATTTTGGGATTACCATAAAGCCCATCGGCGGCCTGCGGGCTAATAATTAAAGCCTTACTATTTTGATAAGCCTGCGCCAAATCGCGATAAGTTTGCGGCTTAATTAAAGGCTGATCGGCCAAAACAAACATTAAACCATGCTGCGGATTACAAGCGGCAACCCCCACCTTTAAAGAGCTGCTTTGCCCCAAAGCATAATCAGGATTATGCTTGCAAGGCAAATTAAAGCGGCTAATTTCCGCCTCGATTTGCTGCCGATAAGCACCGGTTACAATGCAAATTGGGCCAATATCGGCAGCTAGCAAATTAGTTAAAGTAGCAGCTATAATTGTGCTTTGCCCAAAAGGCAATAATAATTTAGCACAACCCATGCGCTTAGACATCCCCGCCGCCAATACAATTATAGTTAAAGGCCGCTTTAAGCCGCCCTTTAAGCTTAAATCGCCCTTAAGCGCAACATCAGAGCAATTGGCTTTATTTATCATCTTTACGCCATAATTTAAGATTTAATTTATGCTCTAAAGCCGAGGCAAATACAACCCGATCGGCGCCATATTCTACTAAAGAGCGGGCAATTAATTCGGCCTTGGGCATATCATCATCACTATCAATTTTATTGATAACCGGCACACAAATAGCACCTTTAGGTACATTTTTATGACCACCAAAAGCCGAAAGCAAAACCCGAGCTATTGTTTCGCCATCCACTTTTTCGCCCATTACCAGGCCGGAAATACGGCTAATTTCCTCGGGGCGATGGCAGTTTTGGGCATTAAGCGGTTGCCCCAAAACATCAATACCCACAATGCTTAAAACCGTTGAAGTAAGCTGCGGAATAACCGGCTCATGGGCAGCAGGCGCCTTAAAGGGCAGGCCGGCAGCACCATCGGCTTCTACTAAAATATAATCGGCAATGCCAAGCTCGGCCAAGCTATCAACAAAGCCGGGGCTAATCCCAATCAATTTGCCACTATCAATAGCCCTACCAAAAGCCACAATTTCCCCGGGGGCTAAGCCACGCTTAAGCTGATCTAAAATCCCCATTTCCGGCGCTAAAATCAAGCGGCTTATCCAGCCATGGTCGGGCAAATAAATTTTGGTGGTAGTGGTAATTAGCACCTTAGCACCGCTTTTGGCCAATTCCTCGGCCAAGGCATACATAATCGAGCTTTTACCGCCACCGCCAACTAAGGCCACAATTTCCCTTTCGGCCAAATTCAAAGGCTCTAATTCATGCTCTAAAGGCGCACGATAATCGCTACCCTCCACATTTTCGGCCATGGTAAGCACTTTATGCTCGGGCTCGCCTTCATAAATCATATCGCCAAAATGCGCTAAAAACAATTCTTCTAAGGTTTGCTGGCTATCATCAATAAATTCCTCATAACGGCGCATTAGGTCTAAGGCCTGCTCGGTAATAATAGTGCCGCCGCCACCAACACCGCCGGCCTGGCTGCTAATCAAAGCAAAACCAAGCTTATAACTAAGATTCTTCATCAAGCCATGGGCATAGCTATAAGACATATTCAAATCCTTGGCTGCCTGAGCTAAAGATCCATGTTTTTTTACACCATCCAAAAGCTGATAGGGCCCTTCGCCAAAGGCTTTACCATCATTATCCAGCCATACTTTGTACTTTAATTTTAAATTCATCAGCCTCTACCTTTCTGCTATTTAAACATGTTTACTTATGATATATATTTTACCCTAAAATTACGTTATAGTCAAGATACTATAACGCAAATACCAAACAAGTATTGATTATATACTTAACTTGACGGATAATCCCCACCCTTACCCAAATAGCTAGCAAAAATAGCTTTCGATTCTTTAAAAATAAGGAGGCTGTCGCAAACGGAAAATTTGCGACAGCCTCTTTTGCTTGATTTATTATGTTTATCGTTTTCTTTCATTATCTCTTATTTTATAAATCGGCTTTCCATAAGCCATGCAAATTACAATAAGCATAAACCGCAGTAACCTTATCTTTGCAAAGATTAAAACAGGCCTTGGGGGCTTCGCCGGGGCTTAAAGATTTACGCTGGCCGCCTTGTTCGGTTTCTACATAAATCCAGGATATATAATGCGCCTCCTCCATCGGATGCGCCACCGAGCCAACCTCTACAATAAAGCTATTGCCTTCGCCCACCAATACCGGAATATGCTTTTCATGGGCCGCCTCTTTGGTATTTACGGTTAATTCTTCCATCTTTTGCTCGCAACATGTTAAGGGTGCTCCACTATCAAAAATCTTGCCCACTAAGTTCTCACATTTGTTACAATAAACAAATTTCATAATTATAGCCTCCCTATTTTTTAATCCACCGCTGCCGGATGGCTTTGATGCAATTTTACCGCCTCCAAAATCAAATTAGCACAACCATCAGCGCCAAAATGGCCGCTATCGATGGTTAAATGATAATGGCTAGCCTCGCCCCATCTTTGATCCGTATAATGTTGATAATAATTAGCCCGCATTTTATCACGCTTCATCACTTCGCTAGCTGCATTATTAGCATCGATGCCTAAATGCTTAATCGAACGCTCAATCCGATGATCTATATCGCATTCGATAAAAATTTGCAAGCAGTTTTCATGATCACGCAAAACATAATCGGCACAACGACCAATAATTACACAAGAGCCCTTTTCGGCCAATTCCTTTATAATCGCACTTTGGGCAAAAAACATTCTATCTAAATTGGAATAAATACCATTTGGTAAAAAAGCATGGGCAAAAGTGCTACCCAAGCTGCTAATTGGCGAAGAAAAAAGCAAACGATCGGCCACTTTTTCCTCATTTGCACGAATATATTCAGCAGCCAAACCGCTTTTTTCGGCGGCCATATCAATAATACTGCGATCATAAAAAGGTATACCCAAAGTTGCGGCCACCTTTTTACCAATATAACGACCACCACTACCATATTGACGGCTTAAGGTAATTACTATTTGCTCTGCTTGCTTACTCATAAACTTCCTCCTAGTATTAATTTCGCTTATTATCGCTTTAACCCTGCTATTAGTTACAGATATTTTACAAAATTATATGTAACTAATTAGCCAAAATTTTAAGCAATAAATCGGGCAATTCTTTAATATCTTCAATTTTATTAGGCGCATTAACTTTAGCAAAACCATAAGCCGCATGCACAAAAGGAATATTGGCTTTTTTGGCTGCCGTAAAATCACCCAAAGTATCGCCCACATAAACCGCCCGATGCCAATGATTGCGCTGCATAACCATAGCAATATTATCGCCTTTTTCGCGGCCGGTGCGCCCCCAACATTCATAATCGCAAAAAAAGCGCTTCATAATCGGATAACTTTCCATAAAAGATTCAATATAGCCATCCTGGCAATTGCTAACAATGGCTAAATTATACTTTTCGCTTAAAATGGCAAGCACTTCTTCTAAGCCCGGATACAATTCGGCCCCACCAATCAGCAAATCCTTTTCTTCCTGCTCGCAACACATATCCTTAATTTGCAAAGCTCGCTCGGGGCTAACCCCTTTAAGTAAAGTAAGGGCAATATCATCTAAACTGCGCCCAATCTGAGCCTGAAAATCATGCAGGTTTAATTGATAATCAATATCCGGGCAAGTTCTTAAAACTTTATTCCAAGAATTTAAAATTTGATTAGATGCATCCCATAAAGTGCCGTCCAAATCAAAAATTATACTTGCTTTAGCCATTATAATTCCTCCTTCAAAATATATACTATTTATTACTGATAATCATGAGCAATTTTTACAATTAACTCGGCCAAATTTTGCTCGGCCTCCGGTAAAAGTTCAAAAAATTCATCCTCTAATTGATGCAAAATTTGGGTATAAGCAATATCTTGCCATAATTCAATCAAATCTTCTTTTTCCTGCTCATCTTCGGGCAAATGATCCCAAGGCAGAATATTAATTAGCCCGGCCATCAAATCGGCAATATCGGTAGCCGCAATATTATGCCAGCTATCCACCATTAAATGGGGCGGAAAATTAAAATCGCTAACCATTAAGCCCAAAAAACCGTTTTGCTCGGTTTCGTCAATAATATGCTGCAAAATAAACCAGGTAAGCTCCTCTTCGCTTAAAGCCGAAACCCCACTAACAGCATACTTTTCCTTAATAATTTGCCAGCTTTTTTGCCATAAACTAATATCCATAATTCTCCTCACTTGTTCGGGCTAAGGGCGATAAATACCGCCTGCCAACTTATAGGCAATTTGCTCAAAACCTACTCCTCGCTCAAAAGCGTTGCATAAAGTGTAGCTTTTTAACATAGCATCATGCACAAAATCGCCGGCACTTTTAACCGCCTGTTCCAAACTATAATTATTAAGCAAGCCCCCGGTTAAAACGCTGGTAAACAAATCGCCCGTGCCATGCATATTCTTGGCTAATAAATCAATTTCCAGCTCAAAATAGTGCCCTTTTTCGTCCAAGCAACAATTATATAGTTTATCACCTCTAACCACTCCGGTTAAAACCACATTTTTAGCATTTAGCTTTTTAAGCTTAGTAATCAGCTTTTGGCTGGCAGCCTGATCATAGCTGCTACCCTGATAGCTCTGCTCGCTTAAAATACAGGCCTCGGTGATATTGGGTGTAATCAAATCCGCTTTAGCCACTAAAGTGCGCATTTTGTCACACATTTCCTGATTATATGTTTTGATAATTTGCCCATCTTCGCCCATTACCGGATCGATAATAATCAAAGGCGGCTTAAAATCGCCAATAAACTGCTCGGCTATTTCTATTTGGGCAGCCGATCCTAAAAAGCCACTATAAAGGCAATCAAATTGCAAATCTAGCTTTTGCCAATTGGCCAAATAGGCCTTTAAATTAGCCGTAAAATCAAAAAAAGTAAATTCCTCAAAAATTGTATTGGCCGATAGCAGCGCCGTAGGCAGCGGGCAAACCTCCACCCCACATACCGAAAGCACCGGCAAAGCCACCGTTAACGCGCATTTGCCATAGCCGGTTAAATCATGCATGGCGGCCAAGCGCGGCAAATCTGTTTTCATACAGCTCCCCACTTCTTTATTGTTTTGCTTATTTAGTTTAACTTATTTTAACATATTTAAGCCTAATTTACCAGCTAAAATTTTTTGACCGATAAAATGGCTAAGCATAGCCGCAATCAAACCTAAAGCGATGCCGCCTAAAATATCGCTGGGATAATGCACACCTAAATAAAGCCGCGAAAAAGCCATCAGGATTGCCAAGCTAAAAATAATGATTGTCCACTTAGGTGGAAGTTTTCGCCAAGCAAAGGCAGCCGCAAAGGCAGCCGTAGTATGCCCGGAGGGAAAAGAAGCATCATTAAGCGGCGGCAATAATGGCAAAAGGCCGTCGATCACCTGATAAGGGCGAACACGGCCAATTAGCGGCTTTAGCAGGGCATTACAAAGCAAAGCCCCGATAATCAAAGCCAATAAACCATAAATCCCCAGGGGGCGGGTTTGCGGCTTTAGCAAAAAAACAATACAGATAATTATCCAAATTAGCCCTAAATCACCCAAACTGCTAATTAAATGCATTAGTTGATCTAAAAAGGGATTGCGTAAATTATTCTGGATAAATAATAAAATTTCGGCTTCGATATTCATCTTTTTATTTTAGCATAGCAGCTTAAAAAAAGCTACTGTTTTGCAAGATTTTTTTTGGTCTTAATCCATTATTCCGCTTTTAAAATATCCTTTTGCAATTTGCGGATAATTCTCTTCTCCAAGCGCGAAA
This sequence comes from uncultured Peptococcaceae bacterium, assembly GCA_964372025.1. Taxonomy (GTDB): domain Bacteria; phylum Bacillota; class Dehalobacteriia; order UBA4068; family UBA4068; genus CAYJBP01. The sequence continues at coordinate 10,926 of CAYJPF010000023.1, forward strand.
TATATGATTGCGAAATACCCAACATTTCGGCCACTTCTTTTTGAGTTTTTTCTTCCTTGCCCCATAGCCCAAAACGGGTTTCCATGATCGTTTTTTCGCGCTCATTTAGCTTGGCCATGGCTGTAAAAAGCAGCTTTTTTTCGATTTCGCCCTCAATAGTTTTGTAAATAATATCACTTTCGGTGCCCAAAATATCCGAGAGCAAAAGCTCATTGCCATCCCAATCGATATTTAGCGGCTCATCAAAAGAAACCTCGTTTTTAATCTTATTATTGCGCCGCAAATACATCAAAATTTCATTTTCGATGCAGCGTGAGGCATATGTGGCCAATTTAATTTTCTTTTGAGGATCAAAAGTATTCACAGCCTTAATCAAGCCAATTGTGCCAATCGAAATCAAATCCTCGATACCGATGCCGGTATTTTCGAATTTGCGGGCAATATAAACCACCAAACGCAGATTATGCTCGATTAAAACCTGACGCGCCTGCCCATCATCATTATGTAAAAAGCCCAGCAATTCCTGCTCTTGCTCGGGGCTTAAGGGCGGCGGCAAAACCTCGTTACCACCAATATAATAGGATTCCCCCTTATTGATTAAGCTCCAAAACCACACAATTTTGCGATAAAATTCCGGCCATAATTTCATATTAGCACCACCTATATTAAGAAATTTTTTGTTCAAGATAAGTCATCACTGCTGAATTCATCACTGCCTGATAGTGGCCTTTTCCTAGCGGATAATCATAAAGCGCTATAATTACCTGATTATTAAAATGTTGCTCTTGATTATGATAAATCAAAATTTGATCGGGTTGAAACCCCAGTAAAAGCCCATGATTTTTGCCAATTGAAGCAAACGGAATCAAGCGCAAACGCTTTTGCCAATTAAGGCTAACTTGCTGATTAGCATTAGCCAGGATTTGGCTGGGGTCGCTGGCGGCATGCTCCTGCCATAATTGACGCAAGCTAAGCGGCAATAATGCCTGCACCGCCTTATATTCAACAACCAAAACCGGCTTGCCGCTAATTGGCTCGCGCAAATCATTACCGGTATCAATCAAGGCCTTTAAGCTGGCTGTTTGCCCATTAACCGCAATTTCCAATGCTAGAATAAAGCTATCCTTTTGCCAGTTTCGCTTAACTACTTCAAAACCACGCCTGGCCAAAATGGCGGCCATCAAAATCGCAAAAGCCAGGGCACTAATTTGCACAGTTTGCACAGGCTCAAAGCTAATCCCACGCGATCCTAATAAAGAAGCCGCAGCTAAAGCAGCACCTGCCATCGCAAAAGCAATTAAGTAAAAGATGGCCATCAGCCTTAAATAGGCTCGCCAATTTTGCCAAGCAAAGGCCAGGCGCAAAATTAGCATAGATGCTAAAATTGCCAGCGGCCAACTATAAAAAAAGCTGATTTCTACTATTAATAGGCCGGCGGCATAGCCGGCACCCAAAATTGCAGCCAAAAGCTGCCGAATTAATGAAGCACGCAGCCTTAAAAAGCGACCACTGGCCCAAATTAGGAAAAAATCCAAGAAAAAATTGAGCGCAAAGAGAATATCGGCATAAATTATATAATGATAGGCCATATTTACCTCCGCTTGCGATTTAATTTTGGCTTAACACGACTTAGCTCCCCTATAAACTATGCGCTTGCCCCAAAAAACAGAACAACCTTATTATACTTTAAGACCGGCGCAAACAAAGTCGCAACCGGTCAGAGAGTATTTTTTATTTTCGACATTATTCGTCGTTCTTTTCGTTTTGCTCCATATTTTGGAGCATTTTTTTCTTGGCCGAAAATATCCCACCTAAACGGCCGGAATCGCTGGCCGATAATCCGGCCCAGCCATCGGTAATTACCTTGTCCCATAAGCCCAGCTCTTTGGCAATTTCTTGCTTTAACTCTTCCCAATCAGGCGGCCTTTTTTTGATTTTGCTCTTACGGGAAGGTTTTACTTTTTCTGTCATAATTTTCACCTCTTGCTTATTATTGCCGATTTGCAATTAACTATACCTATAATATTTAAATATTACCACAGGCATAAACAATAAAATTTTATTGTTTATCGATAAATTTTTATTGCTTTTTAGCAAATCACATGTTATAATAAATTTGCAATTAATTTTAGGAGGTTTATTTATGTGGACTAAATCGCGTTCTTTATTTTTAAGCAGAGTTTTAATTTGGTTATTCATACCGCTTTTATTGGTTGGCTTTATAATTTTGCCGGATTTGCTTCAAATTAGCGGCGAAAATATTCCCTATCAAAATAATTATCATGGTACAATTTGGGTTATTGCTTTACGTTTTAGTATTGTGCCGGTTATAGCAGCCCTAGTGCTTTTGCATTTTTTATTAAAAAATATTCATCAAGGCCAAGTTTTTACCGATCGCAATATTATGCTAATCCGGGTAATATCCTGGTGTTGCCACCTAGTTGCTATAATATTTTTATTTTTGGGTATACGCTATATACATCTTAGTGCATTAACAATCAGTGCTATAATCGGCTTTTGCGGGCTGATTTTGCGGGTGGTTAAAAATGTTTTGGTGCAAGCCATGGCCATCAAAGATGAAAACGACTTAACCGTTTAAGGAGGCCAAACATGACGATTATTGTAAATATCGATGTAATGATGGCTAAAAGGAAGATGTCGGCCGGCGAATTGGCCGACAAAATCGGGATTACGGCTGCTAATTTATCGATTCTTAAAAACAATAAGGCTAAGGCAATTCGCTTTTCTACCTTAGAGGAAATTTGCAAGGTTTTGGATTGTCAGCCGGGGGATATCTTGGAATATCAGGAGGATAGCAATGAATAATACTATAATTAACGAAACTGTAACAAATACCGGTTTTAAAGTGCCGGAAATGCCACCGTCCCAAAATTGCGACTTAAATTCCGACTTAAATTCCGATTTAAGTTCTGATCAACAAATGCCAGGCAACCCGGCCAAAATGCCCGTTAAAATTAGCAGGCCGGCTTTTGTTTATCAGCAAAGTGATTTAATCATGCTGATTATTTGCTTGATTTTAGGCTATTTAGCAATTAAATTTGTAGTGACAACCGAGCTTGGCATTGCTACTTCTATTTATATAATCGCAGTTATCGGCCTATTTTTCTATTGGCTGGTCAAAAATAAAATAGCCTTTAATAAGCTATTTTGGCTTTATCTGATTTTTATTGTAAGCGGAGCTTTATATTGTATACTATTTGATAATATGCTTTTTAAAATCCTATTTTTAATCATGATTGCTATCCTGATACCTTATTTAATTTTAATTGCCAAAAATGCTCGCTTGGAAAATAAGCTAGGTGATTATTTTGTTTTCGACATAATAAAAGGCCTTGTACAAACCCCTTTTAGCCATTATAGCGCAGCCGGAAATTTACTTTATCAGCATAGCAAAAGCTCGCAAAATTGGCGAGGCATTATTATTCTTGGCTTAGGCTTGCTGATTGCCGCACCGATTACGCTTATTATCCTAAACTTATTGCTAAGCGCCGACCAGGCCTTTAGCAATTTATGGCAGTATATAAATGATAGCTTTTTTAATCAAATTTTTACCAATATATGGCAATTTATTGTGGCTTTGCCTTTAAGTTTTTACCTTTTTGCTTTATTTTTCAATAGCCAAAAATCGCTTAAGGCCGAGCAAGACATTATAAAAGCAAATAATCGCAAGCAAAAGCTTAAAGCACTGCCTAGCTTGGCTTTAATTGGTGCTATCACTCCTATTTTATTAATTTATATCTTATTTTTTATAGCCCAAAGCGCTTATTATTTAGCCGCCTTTCAGGGGCTTGTGCCGGATGGCTATAGCCATGCCACTTATGCCAGGGAAGGATTCTTTCAGCTTTGCAATGTAAGTGCTATCAATTTGGTTTTGATTATTATCAGCCAAGTTTTTGCCAAAAATAAAAGCAAACTATTAAAGATATACAACTTTAGCTTGACTTTTAGCTCTATGGTATTAATTGTAATTTCTTTGCGCAAAATGTTTCTTTATATTGGCGAATATGGCCTTACCTCTTTACGAGTTTATACTTCTTGGTTTATGCTGTTCTTATTTGTGGTCTTTATTTTACTTATAATTCGCTTGATTTATAGCCGTTTAGCTATATTTAAATATACAGTTATTATTGGCTTAAGTATGTTTATGATTTTAAGCTTTAGCCAGCCTAATCGTTTAATTGCTAATTATAATGTGGATAATTATTTAAGTGGTAATTTGCAAGATATTGATATTTATCATTTGCAAACTCTGGGCGATAGCGCCATTCCGGCTTTGCTAAAAATTGCCGATTTAGAGGCTGATGATGATGCCTACCGGGTAGATTTAGCCGATCGGGCAAGCATTGCTTTGGCCGAAAAAGCAGCTTATTATGAAAATCGCGAATCGAGTTGGACTGATTTTAATTTTAGCAGCTATTTTAATCGCCAATTATTGAGCAATAGATGATGGCCAACAGACCTTAGCGGCAATCAGCAGATAAAAGGGGCTATCGCAAATAGTTTTATTTGTGACAGCCCCGTTTTTTACATCATAACTAATATTGGTTTTTTTGCTTGATCTTGAGGGCTGTTTTGGCTTTGCCAAAAGGCGCCGGTTTTAAGCCAATTTTGCTTCTTTGCTGCTTTTTTGCCTTTATTTTGATTTACTTGCTTAGTTTTTTAGTTGGCTTAAAACCTCTTTAAGACCTTGGGGCTCTGCCCCAAAACCCCGCAATTTTTTGTAAAAAAATTGAGTAAAACTTTCAAAAAGGAGTTTTGCGATAGCCCCTAATTTATTTTGTTTAACCTTCCAATTTTGCTAAAAAATTCAAAGCAACCAGACCGGCTAAAAATAATAATGGTGCCGCCAGCCACTGCCAACCTACCGGCAAACCCGGAAAAACCGAAATTATCGAGCCGATAATAAAGCCTAAAATGATTAGATAAGTAGGCTCCGGATATTTATTTAACATCTTTTCCAAAAAGCGAGCTGTTAAAAATATCCCAATTAATAAACCAATAGCCAAAGGCATCAAAACATTAAGGTTTAATGCCTTAAAAGCAAGCATAATTTGATCATATACTCCCCAAATCAACCAAGTATAGGATAAACTAATTCCCGGCAAAACACAAGCTACCGAGCTAAATACGCCAATCAAAATCAAAAAAAGCAAGCTTAGGCTGCCATTAGTGGGGCCAAAAAGCTGTGGCATATCGGCCATTAAGATTACAAAAATTACACCTAAGGCCAAATAACCAAAATCAATAAGCCGCCAGCGTTTAAGACCCGATTTTTTTATTATCATCGGCATACTGCCTGCTACAGCGCCTAAAAAAAAGTAAACAGCTAAAGTATAATAAGAAGAAATAATTTTGCTTAAAGGAAACGAGATCAAAACCATCCCGCAAATTCCGCCTAAGCTAAATAAAATTAAAAGAGCCAAATTATCTTTAAGTCGATAATTTAAATGGCTAACTGCTGCAATTAATTGATCGTAAATGCCAAGCATAATGGCCATCGCACCGCCCGAAACACCAGGTACCAGCATTGATGCTCCTACAATAAAGCCTTTTAATATAATAATTAATCTTAAGCGCATTTATTTTCACCTTTTAAAATAAATTATAGCTAATTTTATGAGCTAAAAATTTCTTTATGAATAATATTTATGCCCCGGCATCTAATAAAGCGTATCTTCAATCATCTCTAAATTATTGCCATCAATGGCAATAATCAAAAAGCTACAATCGCCCTGCCAGCCTGTTTCGGCCAAATAAATTTCCGCAGTGCCCATAATCCTTTGCTTTTTGGTATAAGTAACCTGCTCAACCGCCTTGCCAAAATTGCCAAATCTTTGCTTTTTAACCTCTACAAAATATAGGCAATTATTTTTGCTAACAATAATATCAATTTCGCCAATTTTGGTGCGATAATTTTGCTTGATAATCTGATAACCTTGCTGCTGCAAATAGGCTGCAGCCTGGGCTTCGCCTAAATCACCGCAAGCTTTGCGGCTAATCATTGCTGCGCACCTTAAAGCTATTACGATGAATTGGGCTTGCCCCATGCTCCTTAAGCAAAGCTCGATGCAAAGCGGTAGGATAGCCCTTATGCTTGGCAAATTGATATTGCGGATATTGCCGATCATAAGCCAGCATCAGCCGATCCCGCTCGGTTTTAGCCAGGATAGAAGCTGCCGCAATAGATACACTTTTTTGGTCACCTTTAATTAAATTTAGCTGCTCTTGATCAAGCGGCAAATTTAAGGCATCGCTTAAGATAAAATCAGGCTTAATCTTTAAACTATTTATAGCATTTACCATAGCTAGGCGGCTTGCTTCTAAAATATTTATTTGATCGATAATATTAGGCTCGATAGAAATTATTGCATAGGCCAAGGCCTGCTCTTTAATAATAATCGCTAATTTATCACGCTTGGTTTCGCTTAATTTTTTAGAATCGTTTAGCCCCTCGATATAGCTTTGCGGGCTTAAAATTACCGCTGCTGCCGTAACAGGGCCGGCTAATGGCCCACGCCCGGCTTCATCGGTGCCGGCAATATATTGATAGCCTTTTTGCCATAAATCCTGCTCGTAAATACTCATGTTTTGCCACAGCTCAACACTATTTACCTTGGCCATCATTAACCTCCGAATCATCCACAGTATCCAGCGTATGGCGCCCCATTTTGCCGGCTCTAAATTCCTGCAGGAATAAAAGCGCGGCATCCTCCACCCGTACTTGTGCCCCGCCCGAAAGCAAACCACGCTTGCGGCCAATCGCCTCAAAGATATATTCAGGCTCATCGGGCAGCTCGTCTAATTTATAACGGGCGCAAATTTCCTGGGGTGCTTTTTTGGCCAAAAGGCTAACCAAATCATGGCTTACATGATAAACCGGATAAACCAAATCGCTAATGCAGCCTAAAACAGCCAGCTTAAAGGCGGTATCATAATTAGCAAAGCGCGGCCATAGCATGCCCGGGGTATCTAATAATTCAATACCGATGCCGGTTTTAATCCATTGCCGCCCCTTGGTAACCCCAGGCTTATTACCGGTTTTAGCCGCAGCTACCGGCGCTAAGGAATTGATCACCGTTGATTTTCCGCAATTGGGCACGCCAACCACCATCGCCCGAATTGCCCGTGGCAAGCGCCCTTTGGCCTTTAACCTGGCCTGCACCGGGCGGCCGGCTTCTTCTACTGCTGCTTTTAATTGACGCAAACCTTGCTTTTGGGCAGCATTACAAGCTACCGGAATAATGCCCTGCTTGCGATAATAATTAAGCCATAATTTAGTTTGCTTAGGATCGGCCAAATCTTCTTTATTCAAAAGCAGCACATGCGCCTTACGCTGGGTATATTGCGCCAAATCGGGGTTGATGCTACTTTTAGGCGCACGGGCATCAACCACCTCGATAATCATATCCACCAAGGCCAAATCCTCGGCTATATGCCTTTTGGCTTTGGTCATATGGCCGGGATACCATTGAATAGTTACTTTTTGTGACGAATTATTTTCGCAATTAAGGTCGGCATTTTGAGGCATATCTTTGCTTGTCATATATTTATTCTCCAAACTTCATTCTTAAATGATATCATCCTGCCAAAAAACAAATTATTAGCAGCAATTATCCGCTTGATACTAAATAGCTATAATATAGTGATTATTATACCACATATATCACCAAAAACCAATTATTTATCAAATAAATTATGATCATTATTAATAAAATAGTTGGTAATAACGATAAAATATGTTATAATAATCAGTAGATGATTATTATATTAATTTGAGGATGGTGAATTATGGAAATTAGTGCCGGCGATGTTGAATATGTAGCCAAATTGGCCAAACTAAATATCCCTGAAGAGCAAAAAGACGAATTTAGGCAAAAAATGAGTTCGATTTTAAAATATATGGAGCAATTGCAAGAGGTAGACACCACAAATACCTTGCCTACCACCCATGTTTTGCCGCTGGAAAATGTGCTAAGGGAAGATAATATCGGCCCCAGCCTGGCCCATAAGCGGGCTTTAGCCAATGCACCGGATAGCCAAGACGGTTATTTTAAGGTGCCTAAAATTCTTTAATTTTCGTATATTTTGCTTTTTAAGGAGGAAAGAAATTGCAATTAACAGATTTGAATCTCGAAGATTTAATGCTAGGCCTTAAGGAAGGCCGCTTTACATCTTTGCAAATTACCGAGGCTTATTTGCAAAGAATAGAAGCAACCGAACCGTATCTAAATGCCTATATTACCGTTGTAGCAGACCAGGCAATAGCAGCCGCCAAAGCAGCGGATGATCGCCGTGCAAACAACCAGCTATTAAGCGATTTGGACGGTATCCCCGTTGCCTTAAAAGATATTTTTTGCACCGATGGTGTGCTTACCAGTTGCGCGTCTAAAATGCTCTACAATTATTTACCGCCTTATAATGCCACCTGCTGGCAAAAATTACTTGATGCCGGCTGCATTTTGCTGGGCAAAACCAATATGGACGAATTTGCCATGGGCTCTTCCAATGAAAATTCGGCTTATGGCGCTGCCCATAATCCTTTTGATATCGACTATGTAACCGGCGGCTCATCGGGCGGCTCGGCAGCGGTAGTGGCGGCCGATAGCGCCCCCTTTGCCTTAGGTACCGATACCGGCGGCAGCGTGCGTCAACCGGCGCATTACTGCGGTGTAGTGGGCATTAAGCCTACTTATGGCCGTATTTCGCGCTTTGGGATTATCCCCTTTGCCTCATCTTTGGATCAGGCCGGCATCTTTGCCAAAACCGTGCGCGATAGTGCAATTATCTTAGAAGCGGTATCCGGCAAGGATAAAATGGACTCGACCTCGGCCGATGTGGCCGTGGGCAATTATCGTGCCGCTTGCGATCAATCGGTTAAGGGGCTAAAAATCGGCTTGCCCAAAGAATTTTTGGCCGAAGGCATCGAGCCTGCTACCTTAGAGGCAATTGCCAATGCTGCCCAAATTTTAAGGGATGCCGGGGCAATCGTGGAGGAAATTTCGCTGCCCCATACCCCCTATGCTCTACCCGCCTACTATGTGCTATCCTCGGCCGAGGCATCTTCTAATTTAGCGCGTTATGATGGCGTGCGTTATGGCTATCGTGCCGAAGCCGATGATTTAAATCAAATGTTTATCAAAACCCGTACCGAAGCCTTTGGCGAGGAGGTTAAACGGCGGATTATGCTGGGCACTTATGCTTTATCTTCCGGCTATTATGATGCCTACTATAATAAAACCTTGCAGGTAAGAACCCTAATTAAGCAGGATTATGATCAAATTTTTGCCGCCGGCTATGATGCCTTATTAACCCCGGTTACCGCCGGTTGCGCCTTTAAAATTAATGAGCGTTCCGCCGATCCGCTGGCCATGTATATGACCGATGTTTGCACGGTGCCGATTAATTTGGCCGGTTTATGCGCCATTTCCGTGCCTTTTACCATGGTAGATGGCCTGCCTTTAGGCTTGCAATTAATCGGCAAGCCCTTTGGCGAAGAAGCCCTGTATACAGCGGCTGCCGCCATCGAGCAACCCCGCTTTTTGGCGCCCGATTTTAGCCAAACCGGCAAAGGAGGTCTATAAAGCATGACTGATTATTTAACCACTATCGGCCTGGAATTTCATGCCGAGCTAAAAACCAATACCAAAATTTTCTGCTCTTGCCCAACCACCTTTGCTGCCGAGCCCAATACCAATGTTTGCCCGGTTTGCCTGGGTTTACCGGGCGTTTTGCCTGTGCTAAATAAACATGCCGTGGAATTGGCAGTGCGAGCAGGCTTGGCTTTAAATTGCCAAATCAATGATTATTCTAAATTTGATCGCAAAAATTATTTTTATCCGGATTTAACCAAGGCTTATCAAATTAGCCAGCTACCCCTGCCGATTTGCCTAAACGGCTATGTGGATATCGAAACCGCCGACGGTAAGCCCAAGCGGATTAGAATTAATCGTATTCATATGGAAGAAGATGCAGGTAAGCTGGTGCATAGTGGCGATAATATCGCCAATTCTCAGTATTCTTTGCCCGATTATAATCGGGCGGCCGTGCCCTTGGTGGAAATTGTAACCGAGCCCGATTTAAGTTCGGCCTTCGAGGCCAGGCAGTTTGGCGAAAAGCTAAAGCTGATTTTGGAATATGCCGGCGTATCGGATGTTAAGATGGAGCAAGGCTCTTTGCGCTGCGATGTTAATATCTCTTTACGCGCTAAAGAGGAGGATGAGCTGGGCGTTAAGGTAGAAATCAAAAACTTAAACTCCTTTAAGGCTGTTCAAAAAGCCATCGAATATGAAGAAGTTCGCCAAGCCGATATGCTCGATGATAAGGAAACTATCATCCAGGAAACTCGCCTTTGGAGCGAAGCCAGCGGCAAAACGCAGTCGATGCGCTCTAAAGAGGATGCTCATGATTATCGCTATTTCCCCGAGCCTGATTTGGTGCCGATTAGGGTGGATGCAGCTTGGATGGCCGAAATTGCCGCCGGCTTGCCCGAATTGCCGGCCAAGCGCTTGGCCAGGTTAACCGAGCAATATCAGCTTTCGGATTATGATGCGGCCCAGATTACAGCAAGCCCCCTACTTGCCTTTTATTTTGACGAGGTAATGGCGGTTTATCCCCAGGCCAAAACGGTGGCTAACTGGCTTTTAGGCGATATTTCTCGTTTGCTTAATTCCTTAGAGGCCGAACCTGAGCAAATTCCCTTATCGCTTGAGCAATTTGTTTATGTACTTCAAGAGCTGGATAAATCCGCAATCAATAATAATAGCGCCAAAGTGGTTATCGAAGAATTATTTACCGCAGGCGGCTTAGCAGCCGATATTATCAAGGCCAAAGGTTTTGCCCAAATTTCCGATACTTCTTTCTTAGAGGCTGCTATCGCCAAGATTATCGAGGCTAATCCTAAACCTGTTGCTGATTATCGAGCCGGCAAAAAGCAATCGATCGGCTTTTTGGTTGGCCAAATTATGAAGGAAACTAAAGGCCAGGCTAATCCCGGTATGGTTAAGGAAATGCTGGAAAAAACTTTAGATAATTAATTTATTTATAAAAAGTCTTGCCCTATTGCGAATTTTGTATTACAATATAGGTATAGGGATAATTAGTATATTGGAGGTTTTTGCATGCGTTTATTAACTCGTTCCGACTTCGACGGCTTGGCCTGCGCAGCCCTATTAAAAGAGCTGGGTGTTATTGATCACTGGAAATTTGTGCATCCTAAGGATTTGCAAGATGGCATTATCGAGGTTACCGAAAATGATGTGTTGGCTAATGTGCCCTATGTAGAGGGCTGCAAGATGTGGTTCGATCATCATTCCAGCGAGCAAGATCGCTTAGGGGCGGATATTGTATTTGAAGGCGAAAGCCGTCATGAAGATAGCGCTGCCCGCGTAATTTATGAGTTTTATGGTGGCAAGAATCGCTTGCCCCATTTTGAAGAAATGATTGTGGCTGTAGATAAAGTTGATGCCGCCAAATTAACCAAAGACGAAATTTTAAACCCCGAAGGCTGGGTTTTGCTGGGCTTTATTATGGATCCCCGCACCGGCTTGGGGCGTTTCCGCAATTTTAGAATTAGCAATTATGAATTGATGGAAACTTTAATCGATTCTTGCCGCACCCAAAATATCACCGAAATTTTGGCCAATCCCGATGTGGCCGAGCGAGTGGAGCTTTATTTTGAGCAAGATGCCTTATTCCGCGCCATGGTGGAGGAGCATACCTTTACCCGCGGCAATGTAATTGTAACCGATTTGCGTAATGTGGATACTATTTATACCGGCAATCGCTTCTTAATTTATAGCTTATATCCCGAGCAAAATATTTCGATTTGGGTTGTAGATGGCCGCAATAAGCAAAATTGCCCGATTGCGGTTGGTCATAGCGTAATTAATCGCAGCTCTAAAACCAATGTAGGTTCGCTACTGCTTAAATACGGCGGCGGCGGCCATAATCAAGTTGGTACTTGCCAGGTAGAGTATGATGATGCTACCCAGGTACTTAGCGAATTAATTGCTAAAATGAATGCCGATGGCTAGGCTTATAAATTTTTAGTAAACAAAAATGAGTTGTCGCGAATATAACTATTCGTGACAGCTCTTTTTTTTGCCAAAAATTTGCTGATATCAAATCAAATTTTTGGCAGGTATTTAATACCTGTATCTTTTTTTGCTTTTATGCAAACTTTAAGATATATAATTAATTATTAAGGAGGTGCTAATTTGCTAAAAGGCCGAGAATTAAAAGGATTGAAGGTTTTAGCAGGTACTAAGCAAGAGGAAATTGGTAGAATCAGCGATATTTTTGCTTGTGATAATAGCGGTAAAATTTTAGGTTTTGCTATTGCCTTAAATGGCATTATGCAAAGAACTGCTTTTGTGGATATTGTGCATATTAGGCAAATTTCTAAAAACGGGATTATTATTCCCAATAAAAAAAATATTAAGCGCTTGCCAAAAAATATGGCCGGCATTAATGATAAAGGCTGGATAGGCAGCCCAATTTTGGATAATAAAAAGCAAGATTTTGGCACGGTAGCCGATATTTTAATTAAAAATTGCCAAATTAGCGGCTTAGAAATTAGCGGTGGCTTGCTTAATGATTTACAAAGCCGCCGTGATTTTTTGCCTTGGCAAAGTGTAAATTATAATCAAGGTTTATTTTATACCGGCGATGATTTTAATATGTAAATAAAAGCCAATATTACCGATATTTACGAGGTATGTGCAATTAAGAGCAAGGCATAATAATAATGTCGCTCTTTATATAGATGATCATAATTTAACAAAGGAGGAAAATTAATGAGCAAATTTAACTATGCCCAGCATATGATGATGATTGGCATGGTTACCGGCATAGTAGGCCTAGGCATTGGCATTAATATGAATAATAGAACTTATGTCGGTAAAGTACGCAAAATGCGGCGTAAGGCGGCCAATGCCAGCTTGCGCATGGGCCATGATGCCGGTAATTTTTTTAATAGCATGGGCAAACAATTAGCCGGTAAAATAAGGTAAAAAAATTATTTATCAAACTTTTTAAAAGTTTGCGGGGTTTGGGGCAGCGCCCCAAGACCTTAAAACGCCGTCCCAACCCCTGCAATAAACACGTAACAGCACAAAAAACAAAGCAGAAAGAGAATTCTATGATTAATAAAAAACTGGCCAAAAAAATCTATTTTATCTTAATAGCAACTATCATAGTTAGCCTAATTATTATATTATGGCCGGTTTTAGTACCTTTCTTTTTTGCTTTGCTATTTGCCTATCTACTTATGCCGGCCGTAAAATTTTTAATAAACAAAAAAATCCCCGCCCCCATCGCTATCATCATAGTTTACCTGCTAATATTAGGCCTGGGCTATCTAATTATCTTTTTTGCCTTGCCGCTTTTTAGCGAACAATTTGCTAAATTGGCCAACTATTTACCGCAACTTTGGCAAATAGTAGCCAGCACTTGGTTTAATACGCAAACCTATATCCAAAACCTAAATTTGCCGCAAACAATTACCGATTCCTTTTATAATCTTTTGCAGCAAGGCGATAGCTTTGCCAAAAGTTTTATCGAAAACACAGCATTAAGCCTAGTAAACGGTGCGCGCTATTTAATTTACTTGCTGCTGGCACCGGTTTTAAGCTATTATATTATGCGCGATAAAAGCCTAATCCAAAAAAAAATCATCGCCTTTCTCTCGCCTAAGGAAAGGCCGGAAATTTTGCGGATTGCCGGTGATGTTAATTATCTTTTGCGCCAATTTTTATATGGCTATCTTTTGGTATCGGTGATTATTGCCGTTTTAACCGGCCTGTTTTTATGGCTAATCGGCGTGGAATACGCCCTTTTGCTGGGCATATTAATGGGCATTGCCGATTTAATCCCCTATTTTGGGCCGGTTTTGGCATCTATCCCTATCATCTTTATTGCCTATATTCAAGAGCCGATTTTGGGCCTTTATGCGGCTATTGGCCTAATCATCTTACAGCAGGTAGAAGGCAATATTATCACGCCTAAAATTGTTGGTAATCGAATTGGCCTGCACCCTTTATTAACCATTTTTGTGGTGATGGCCGGCGGCTATTTTATGGGTATTATCGGCACAATTTTAGCAGTGCCGCTGATGGCCGCCTTTTTGCTGATTTTTAAATATATTTATAGCCGTTTAGTTGCATATATAGGCTAAACTATGTTATAATAATCAGTGATTATGTTTAAAGGAGTATTATAATGGAACAATTAAGCGGCAATCAGATTAGGCAAAAATTTATTGATTATTTTGTGGCACAAGGGCATACCCATATACCTACCAGCTCTTTAGTGCCTTTTGATGACCCTACCCTGCTCTTTACCAATGCCGGGATGGTGCAATTTAAAGATGTATTTTTAGGCATGGACAAGCGCGATTATAAGCGGGCTGTTACCTCGCAGCTTTGCTTAAGAGCAGGCGGCAAACATAATGATTTGGATACGGTAGGGCGCACCGCCCGCCATCATACCTTGTTTGAAATGCTCGGCAATTTTTCTTTTGGCGACTATTTTAAAGATGATGCCATTAAATTTGCTTGGCAATTTTTAACCGAAACCCTAGCTATGCCTATTGATAAGCTATATGTAACCGTTTTTGAAGAAGATGATCAAGCCGAAGATTTATGGCTAAAGAATACGCCGCTTACTAAAGAGCGCATTTTTAGAATTGGCGCTAAAGATAATTTTTGGTCGATGGGCGATACCGGCCCTTGTGGCCCTTGCAGCGAAATTTTCTTCGATCGCGGCGTTGAATATGGCTGTGATGCCCCGATTTGCGGCATTGGCCATTGCGATTGCGATCGCTGGATGGAAATTTGGAATTTAGTTTTCATGCAGTACGACCGCGATCAAGCAGGCGTTTTAACCCCTTTACCCAATCCCAGCATCGATACCGGCATGGGCTTAGAGCGAGTAGCCTCGATTATGCAGCAAAAAGATAGCAATTATGATTGCGATATGATGCAAGGAATTATCAAAGGCATAGAGGAGCTTTCCGGCAAAAAATATAGCAGCGATGCAGGCGGTTTCCCCTTTAGGGTTATTGCCGACCATATTCGCGCCTGCTCTTTTTTGATTGCCGACGGCATCACCCCTTCCAATGAAGGGCGTGGTTATGTGCTGCGCCGTATTTTGCGCAGAGCAGCCCGTTTTGGCCGTGTTTTGGGCTTCGAAAAGCCATTTTTGTATCAAATATTCCCTTATTTAAAACAGAGTTTAGGGGCGGCTTATCCTAAGCTAATCAGCGAGGAAGAGGCCATTATTCACGCCATTCATTTAGAAGAAGATCGCTTCCATTTAACCCTGGCCGATGGCATGAAAGTTGCCGCCACCATGATTAAAAAAGCCCGGGACGAGCAGCATAATCAATTAAATGGCGAAGATTTATTCCGCCTTTATGATACCTATGGTTTCCCCTTGGATTTGGCTAAAGATATAGCCGAGGAGCAGGGATTAAGCATTGATGAGGCCGGCTTTAACCAAGCCATGCAAAAGCAAAAAGATCGGGCCCGTGCCGCCCGCAGCAATAGTAGTGATGGCCAGGATATACTGCGCATTGGCCAATTATTGGCCGAATATGCAGCCACCGAATTTTGTGGCTATCAGCAATTGCAGCTAAAAGCTCCTTTGCAAGCAATCATCAAGGATAATAACCTGGTTGAGCAGGCCGTAAGCGGCGATGACTGCTATTTAGTTTTTGCTAAAACCCCATTTTATGCCGAAAGCGGCGGCCAAATTGGCGATCAGGGCTTAATCAGCGATGATAGCGTTAAAGCCCAAGTTTTGGACACTCAAAAGATGGCCGGCGGCGTATTTATTCACAAAGTTAAGCTAATTAGCGGCAAAATCACCCTTAATCAGCAATTAAATCTGGCGGTTGATGCCAATTTGCGGCAAAATACCGCCCGCAATCATTCGGCCACCCATATTTTGCATCAAGCTTTGCGCCATGCCTTGGGTAATCATGTACATCAGGCCGGATCTTTGGTTAATGATCAGCGTTTGCGCTTCGATTTTAATAATGATCAGCCTTTAAGCGGCGAGCAAATCAGTATTATCGAAAATGAAGTTAATCAAACAATTATGGCCAATTTGCCGCTTACCAGCGAGATTATGAGCTTAGACGCAGCTAAAGCCCAAGGTGCTATGGCCTTTTTTGGCGATAAATATGGCGATACGGTGCGGGTAATTGCCTTTGGCGATTATTCCTTGGAATTATGCGGCGGCTGCCATGTAAGCAATAGTGCCGAAATTGGCCTGCTAAAAATAGTTAGCGAGGCCGGGATTGGCTCGGGTATGCGCCGTATTGAGGCCTTAACCGGGCCGCAAGCGCTGGCCTATTATCAGCAGCGCGAGCAGCAGGCTTTAAATATGGCCAATTTGCTTAAAAGCAATATTGATGATGCCCTTAAGCGCCTGGAAAATTTACTTGCCGAAAATAAAAGTTTACAAAAAGAGCTGGCTAAAGAAAAGGCAGCTAAAGCTAAAGATGGCTTAAGCGATATAATTGCTAATGCCGAAGAAATAGCCGGCATTAAGCTGGTGGCGGCCGAAATAGGCGGCGGCGATATCAATGAATTGCGCAATACCCTGGATATGCTGCGCGATAAATTGGGCGAGGCGGTTATCGTTTTGGCCAGCGGCGGCGAAAAGGTGCAGTTTGTGGTAGCGGTATCGGCCAAAGCCCAAGCTTTAGGGCTGCATGCCGGCCAATTAATCAAGCAAGTGGCAGCTGTTTGCGGCGGTGGTGGCGGCGGCAAGCCGGATATGGCGCAGGCCGGTGCCAAAGATAGCAGCAAAATCGGCGAAGCTTTGCAATTAGCTCAAACCCTGATTAAAGAAAAACTAAATAATTAAAAAAGTAGTTGTTTTTTGACAGGAAATACCAATTAAATAGCGAAATCCTCTAATAATAGAATTAACTAAAGGGGGCTATATGGATGGAAAATAATAAACCAAATTTAGAAGCAACGATGAGCTTTAATGTGCGCAAAGAGGAACAATTAAACCCCAGCGAGGTTTTGCAAACTGTATATGCTGCCTTAAGGGAAAAAGGCTATAATCCTATTAATCAAATGGTGGGCTATTTAATTTCCGGCGATCCTGCTTATATTACTAGCCATAAGCAGGCCAGAAGCTTAATTCGTCGTGTAGAGCGTGATGATTTAATCGAAGTTTTAATTGCTCATTATGTAAAGGATTTAGGCTAAAATTTAATGGATTATACTTTTCTTGGCCAAAGCAAATTATGGGTATCCAAAATTTGCTTTGGCAGTTTAACATTATCTCCAATTTCGGCCAATTTGCCTCTTGGAATGGGGGCAGATCTATTAAAGGCGGCCTTTGATTTGGGGATTAATTTTTTTGATACGGCACAACTGTATCAAAATTATCAATATTTCGAGCAAGCCTTTGCCTGTACCGATAAGCAGGTTATTATTGCCAGCAAAAGTTATGCCGAAACTTATCAGGAGATGGCGCAAGCAGTAGAAGAAGCGCGCTTAGGTTTAAGGCGCGATAAGCTGGATATTATGCTTATGCATGAGCAAAGGGATGATCGGGCAATATTAGAGCATATGCCGGCCTTGGAGTTTTTAATCGATGCTAAAGCCAATGGTATAATCGCAGCTATCGGTATATCTACCCATAATGTGGCGGCGGTTAGGCAGGCTGCCCAAATGCCGGAAATCGACATAATTCATGCCATTTATAATCAGGCCGGGATTGGCATTTTAGGCGGTAATGCTGCTGATATGGCGCAAGCAATTTTGGCAGCTAAAGCAGCCGGCAAAGGTGTTTATGGGATGAAGGCCTTAGGCGGCGGCGCCTTAATCAAGCAAGCCGAAAGCGCCTTGAAGTGGGCTTTTAACCAAGATATTGTGGATATTTGGGCAATTGGCATGAAGGATTTAGCCGAGCTTAGCACAAATTTGGCCTGGTATGATGGTTTAGAAGCTATCAATCAGGATCAAGTTTTGGCCTTGGATCGTAATTTGGCATTTGAAAGCGAGCCTACCTGCCGCAAATGCGGGGCTTGCCTTAAGCGTTGCGCCCAGGATGCTTTATATTTTAAGGCTGATACTATTGGTTGGCATAAGCAAAAATGCCTGTACTGCGGCTATTGTATAGCTGCTTGCCCTTGGTTTTGCATTAGTTTTTGTTAAGGAGAGATTATGCGTTTATTAGGTTTGGATGTGGGCACTAAAACAATTGGTATTGCTGTTAGCGACCCATTGGGCTATACGGCGCAGGGCATTACCACTTTGCGCCGCAAAAAAGAGGAATATGATATTGAGCAGATTATCGGCTATCTTAAGCAATACGAGGTAGAAAAAGTGGTTTGCGGCCTACCTTTAAATATGAATGGCAGCCGTAGCGAATCGACAGCTTTGGCCGAGGATTTTGCGGCTAAATTGCAGCTAGCTTATCCAATCGAGGTTATTTTTCAGGATGAGCGGCTTTCGACGGTTGCGGCTGAAAAGATTTTGATTAGCGGTGATGTATCGCGTAGCAAGCGCAAGAAGGTAATTGATAAGATGGCGGCAGTGATTATCCTGCAAAATTATTTGGACTATTTATTTTTGCATAAATAATTTAGACAATTCACATATTTGACAAAGCAGCTAAAGCGGCTTATAATATGAGAGAAGTTAGCTAAAGTATTATCCGAAAAGAGGTAAAAAAGAATGAGTGAATTTTTGACATTAGTAGATGAAACGGGCGAGGAGCATCAATTTGAGATTGAGGCAATCTTGGATGTAGATGAGGAGAAATATGCGGTATTGATTCCGATGGACGAAGCCTATATTAACAGTAATGAGGCCGTGATAATGCGTTTTGATGTAGACGAAAATGGTGATGAAGTACTATTTGACATTGAAAGTGATGAAGAATGGGAAAAGGTAGCCGATATTTATGATGAGATTATGGAGAATGCAGAAGCTGAAGGTAAGAGTGAAGGAAACTTGCAATAAAAAGATGGAGGTTGTCGCAAAAGCGGCAACCTCTTTTTTGTTAAAAGTTTTATTTGATTTAAAAAAAATCGTGGAGGGATTGACCTTAATGTCATTAAGTTAAGGGACTAATTAGCCTGTTATTCAGAGCGAAGCGAAGATAAGACAAGATATCAAAAGCAGCTAACGAGTAGAATAACTTATTAAACTAGCAAATGTAGCTGGAGCGGTATTTTGTATTTTCCAGGTGGGGCGGTTTTTGCCCCGTCTGGGAAATTAAAAATAAAGGCCGC
>CAYJPF010000024.1:0-21465 GCA_964372025.1 uncultured Peptococcaceae bacterium
CCCAAGCCCAACCCGAACCCCCCTCCCAAGCCCAACCCCAACCCCAACCCCAACTCCAACTCCAACTCCAAACAATAATACCCTCATCTTCAGCCACTGGGAAATTGTCAGCAATAATATCACTCTAGATCAAGAAGCTTTTTTTGCCGCAAACTCTTTCACTGTACCCACTAAAAATGTTACATTGCAAGCCGTATGGATAACTGTGAATGAGGATGAAAAATTTACCGTATATTTAAACAATTTAGGCACGGAAGATGGCAGCGATCTTGACAGCGATAGCGCCGACTACCATCCCTTCGAAACTGTCACTATCAATGCCGGCCAAAGAGATGACTATGTATTTGCCGGTTGGAGCGGCGACATTGAACTTTTAGACGACGCTACAGCCGCTCAAACCTATTTCACCATGCCTGATGAAAATATAGAACTAACCGCCACCTGGCAGGAAGTTGACAGTAAGGTTTTCAGCCTAAAACTCAATAATATCGGTGCAACTGTGGGCGAAACCCTAACTCAATACTATCAAGCAGGCCAAGAAGTAAGCATCAGCCCCTTCAGCCGCCCCGATTTTGAATTTAGCGGCTGGAGTATAGATAGCGAAAATATCGAGCTTATCGACAATCCCGGCAGCTTACCCAGTTTTATTATGCCGGAAGATGATGTCGAATTAAGTGCCACTTGGCTGGGCAGCTATACTTTAACCCTGCGTGGCC
Source organism: uncultured Peptococcaceae bacterium (assembly GCA_964372025.1). GTDB lineage: Bacteria > Bacillota > Dehalobacteriia > UBA4068 > UBA4068 > CAYJBP01. Next base: position 717 of record CAYJPF010000024.1, read on the forward strand.
TAAATAATAATCCCAACCAAACCTTGGTTAAAGAAGTTAACAATGGCCAAGAAGTAGAGCTTTATCATAATGATCAAAGCTATGGCCTATATAGCGATGGCTATTTAAACGGCTTTTTGGCCTATGCGCCGCAAGATTTAGAGTTGAGCACAGAAAATGGCACAACCACCTTCACCATGCCCGAACAAGATGTAATTTTAGATCTTAGCTGGTTTGGCTACCCCTCTTTGGTTTTAACCAATATTAATAATGATGGCAAAAGTGAATTTTCCTCCCATCAAGAGGGCAGCACAATTACGCTTGACCCGGGCTTTTCGGCCAAAGCGGGCTATGTATTCGCCGGTTGGCAAGCTTTTACGGAAAATCCCAACTTGGAAGAAATTTATCAAAAAGCTTTAAATGCCGATCAACAAACGGCCATTATGCCCCAAGAAGGCTTGGTGCTCGAGGCTACTTGGGTAAAAGCCGATACCCCCTATAATTTGACCATTCATAATTTATATAATGATGGCAATAGCAATGTGCTAAGCGCCATCCCCGGCCAATTGATTACCTTAAATGCCCCGACCACCAGCCAAGGCTTGGCCTTTAACGGTTGGCATACCGATGATGAGGCAATTGCGTTGGCAGGGACAGCAAATGATATTAAAAATAGCTTTATAATGCCTGCTAAAGATGTGGAAATTACGGTAGTTTGGGGCGAGCCTTTAAGCTTAACCGTAATTGATAATGGGGCAATCGGTGCTGAAGCGCAAACTTCTTTACACAGCTCGGGGGCTAAGGTGAAGCTTACGCTTGCCGAAAGGGAAGGTTATCAGTTTAGCGGTTGGACGGTTGAAGCTGCGCCTAATATTGGCTCCGAATCCGGCAATGAGAACAGCGATGGCTTAACCACCACCTTAGATGATCTTTATATCGACGACAATCATAGCTTTATTATGCCGCCGCAAAGTATTATCATCACTGCCAATTGGCATAAGTTACATAGCCTAACCATCAATACCATCCTACCCAATCAGGAAGTGCAAAGCACAGTAAACTACTATGCTCCCGGCACAGAAATAAACCTCAATCAAACCCCACCAAGCGGGTATTTCTTAGAGAGTTTAACGGTAATAAGCGGCAATGTGGCAATTAATGATAATAGCCTAATTATGCCCGAGCATGATCTGGTAATCGAGGCCAATTATCAAATTATGTACGGCCTATCCATTGCCAATAGCGGCGAAGTTGGCACGGCAACTTTTAGCAATAATTATGCCCCGGGCACGGTTATTACCCCTAATCCCGGCCAAAGAGAGGGTTATATCTTTGGCGGCTGGGAATCGGTGCCGCAAATTAGCTTAGATGAAAACGGCAGCTTTATTATGCCGGCTGCAGCTGTGCAAATGCAAGCTATTTGGCAGCGTTCCTATAATATTAATTTGCAGGATATTGGTTTTGATGCCGTAAATAATCTTGATTATTTAAGCGGCAGCCAGGTTACCCTCGACCCGGGCACGCGCGAGAATTATCAATTTGCCCGCTGGCAAGTTTTAACCAACTTAAACCCGGCTTTAAGCTTTGAGGGCAATAGCTTTACCATGCCGGCCGCCGATATTAGCTTGCAGGCCATATGGGATGGTTACTATATTCTAACTATTTATCATGATTTAGTATTTACAACCCAAACCGAGTATTTAAGCTATTATAGCGGTGAAGAAATAGAATTAAACCCGGGCAGCAAAAGCGGCTATGTTTTCAGCCATTGGGAGCTATTGGATGAATTTGGGCAATCGCTGGGGGTTTATAATGATAGCAGCTTGGTGATGCCGCAAAATAATATCAACTTGCGGGCGGTTTGGAATTATAATTAGTAAATAGTGAAGGATTGTGGAAAGGAAATTCAAATTATGAAACTTCAATTTAAATTGTTTTTAACCTTAATTATGGTCTTTACTCTGCTGCTAATTGCCCCCATATTAACTTTAGCGGCCGGTAGTGGTATTTATTTCTTGGATAAAGAATTGGCCTATGATACTTATTATCTGGTTAATGGGAGGACAGGAGAATTAGCGCCCGCCGATAGCGGTAATTATTATCTCTATTTGCAAAATCAAGGTGGTAAGAATACGCTAACTATCAATAATTTGGCTATTGATACCACGATAGCCGGCAATTATGCGCCGTATATTACCAATGCGGTTTTATCTGCCGAGCAGGATTTAACTATTAATTTGCTGGGCGAAAGCAGTTTGAAAACTTATGCCGAATATGCTATTTTGGGGCGCAATATTGAAATTATTGGGGATAGTTTGCAGGTGGAGGCTAGCACTGCGGCTATTCATAGCGATAGTGCCTTGGGGGTTTTAACGGTTGATGTGGAGAGTTTGCAGGCTATTGCCAGTCAGGACATTTCCACTTCGGAAACCGGTGCCGGCGGCAGCGGCGGTGATGGCATTGATGTTTCGGAATTTATCCTCTTAGGCGGCGATGTGGTGGCTAAGGGGGCTACATCCTTAGTAGCTTATGATACTATTGCTACAACGGTAGTTTATGATAATGTTATTGAAAGGGGAGAAGATGATACTATTACTGATTTCAACAGTATTACATCTTATACCAATGAAAACTTCATCAATCTAATCGGCGGCGATGGTATCAATGCCAATGTCACGGTAAAAGGCGGCACTTTAACGGCTACCGGCGGTGATACCTCTTTGTACGCGAAAAGCGGCTTAGGCGGCAGCGGCATTTTCGGTAATTTATTGCTGGAAGGAGGTCAAGTTACGGCTATGGGTGGTGGCGGTGACACCGATGATGAATCCTTAGCCGATGGCGAAAATGGGGTAGGTGTATTGGGCAATGTTATGGTAAATGGCGGCTTGCTTAATGCTCAAAGTGTAAATTTTGCCAATGAAGGTGAAAAAAGTGCGGCAGCCATTGAAGGCGATATAATCCTAAATGGCGGCGCTATTCATGCTCAATCTGCTAAAGGCAATACCCCTTGGGCAATAGACCCGGTAATCTTAGGCCAAGTTACGGTTAATGGCGGCAGTTTAACGGCAATCGGTCAAACAGGTTTACCGGCCTTTAATGATGAGGATAAACCGCTTATCAATACGCCAAGCAATGCCATATTAAGCATTACAGCCGGTCATTATCCTACTATTTACCCTTTTAGCGAAAATTTAGATTATCATACCTATAATTATGTTAATATCAGCATCAATCAGCCGGGCAAAATCACTTTATTGGGGCAGGAATTAGCCGCAGGTTATCATAAAGTAGCAGCCGATGGCAGTTTAAGTGCCGGCAATGCCCATGATTATCATATTTATCGCACTTGGGAAAATAATAGCGATACCCTGTATTTGCAAAATCTTAATTTGTCGGGCAATTTCAATCAACCGCTTTTGGTCGCCGAAAAAAATCTCGACTTGAATTTGCAAGGCAATAATATTCTTCATGATTTAAGTAATAGCCAAATTGTTATCAGTGGTCAAGGTGCTGTTACGCTTAAGAGCACAGGCAATCTTAATTTGCAAGGGGCAGTGGGCATAGATGCCGCACAGGGCATTTATTTTAGCGGGGAATTCGGTAGCAATATTAAAGTTTTGGCCGGCTCGGTGGCCTATGCTCAAAAGCCGCAATTATCGGCTGCTGCCAATATTTTAGCAGGTGCTAATGCCCCGGGCAGTGCCATGGCTGCCACAACGAATTGGCAGCAGCAAAAGTATGTTGATTTAACTATTGTCAATACTGTTAGTGTTACGGTGGCCGGCACAAATTTAGCATATGGGGCTTATTATTTAGTCAATACCCCGGCCGAGGGCAATAGCATTCTTAGCCCGGGCACTGCCGACAATTATAATCTTCATCTGGCGGCAGATGGCTCAGTTTTAACCCTTAATAATGCCCAAATAACCTCAAAAAGTGCCACCCCTGTTATGATTAGCGGCGATTTAATAATTCAGCTTAATGGAGAGAATGTTATTGGTGGTGATACTCCGCAAGGGGAGGGCGGCTTGCTACATGCAAGCAATAATCTTATCTTAAGAGGGGAAAATAGGCTGGAAGATTCTTTAAATATTGAAGATAATATAAGAACTCGTGGCATTTCTTGCCAGAATAAGCTTGATATTCAAAATGCTACTATTAAGGCAAACTCCGGTGCGTCTTTTGGATATTCTGTTGCCGCAATTTATGCAGCCAATGGTATAACTATATCCAATAGCGATGTGCAAGCCTATGCCGAGGGCGGGCTTCACTTCGGAACAACTCATGCCAATCACGCCTTGCTGGTAAGTGGCGGCATAATAGATATTATTGATAGCGAAGTTACGGCTGTTGGTGGTTTAGATGCTGACAACGACGAAAGTACTCTTAATACTAAGGGCGGCAATGCTATTGGTGGCTATACATTTCCCGAAGGGTGGGCAGTTCCTTTTAGTATAAATGTTAAAAACAGCACCTTAAATTTATTGGGCGGCGCAAATTTATTTGGCGGCAAGACCAATGCCATTGCCCATCATGCCAACCTTTTTCTGGACGAAGGCAGCAAAATCAATGTGATTAGCGGTGGATCATGGTATAATACTCGTATTTTTGACGGTGGAACGTACAGATATCCCTTGGGTTCTAAGCTATATATTAATGGCGGAGCAGTTTCAAGCCTAAACAGTTTTACCGGGAATCTTTACTCCATAGAAGTTCAAGCCGGCACAACAGATGCCCGCACCATACATAGAAGCTCTGACTTTATTAGCTATAGAGATGCCGACAGTGCTTTTGGCATTTATGGCGATCGCCTTTATATAGGCAGCTACAAGGGGCAACCGGTTAGCTGGATTAAAGTACAAGCCAACGGAGATATGTTGGCCGAAAATGTGGCCGATATTGCGTCTAATGACCTTAATGATGTGGAAAAAACCTTATTAAATTCAAACATTTTCACCTATAGCTTAACCACAAATAATGTCGGCATTATCGAAGGCGATGATCTCCATCTCAAGGCCGGCAAGCACCCCAATTTTAGGCTAAATACGACCCATATCCTCCACTACACCGAAATCGACGACGACACTCTCGTCACCGCCGCCACCCAATTTGGCGAATTATATACGGTAGAGCCAAGACAAGGCGGCCAAATCGACGGCACAAGCTGGAAAGTAACAATTTTTGACGAGGAAAGAGAAGATTTTAGCGCAAGCTATCTCACCTTAAACGGCGGCCTGCTAAGCTATAATTACAGCAATGCCAAAACCGGCGTAGGCGAATATATTTCGATGATAATCATCGACCCTGCCACCGATAATATCCTCTACTATGCTAAAATCAAGGATTTAAGCACCGCATCTGCCAATGCCAATAGTCAAACCTTCACCCTGCCTGCCGAATTAGCCGGCGCCGAGCAATTGGAAATCTACCTATTTAATGAAAAAGAATCGGGCACTTTCGCCCCCAATTTCGCTTCCAATTATCAAGGCGGCCTGCTGCTCAATCAAAACGGTTTGCAATTGCAAAATCTCTATTTCAATCAAAGAGATATCAGCACCGATTTAAGGCAAGTAAGCCTGGATAATCCTGTGCAAGGCGCAAATACGGCGGTAACTTATCATAGCAGTGATGAAACAGTGGCCACGGTGAATGATCAAGGCCAAGTTCGCTTAATCGGGGCAGGCGAGGCCACAATTTATGCCGATGCCGCTCGCAATGAGGAATATGCCGAAGCGCGCGCCGAGTATCAAATAACGGTGGAAAAAACGCCGTTGACGATTACCGTCCACGATTATTATGCCGAAACCGGCAATGCCGTGCCAACGCTTGCTAATTTAACTTATACGGTAGAAGGGCTAATCCCCGGCGATAGCCTAATTGAATTACCTGTGATAAGCTATGATAGCCCACCTGATATGAGCCAAGTAGGCCAATATACCATTAAAATAGGCGGTGCTGAAACCACCAATAATGACAATTATTCGACGATTACATACAATACCGCCACCTTATGGGTGGTAACGGATATGAGCATTGCCCAATATCAAAGCCAAACCTTTGCCGAAGGCGATTATATTGAAATCGGCGGCCAAGGCTTAAAGGCTAATTCGCCCTATAATTTTAATGTAGGGACAATGATTTTTGATGCTAAGGCAACTGCCTCTATTAATGAGCAAGCAATGCGCAGCCAAATAACCTTAATCTTGCGCCAAATAGGCCTAGATGATAATGGCCAAGCCCTGCATGAAATGGTGGTATTTAGCGAAAAGGGGCTTATTGAAGATTTTGCCAATGGTAGGGTTACGATAACCTATAGATAAACACTAAAGTGCTAGTTCAAATCCATAGTTAAAATAGGATGATTAGAAGAAAACTAAACCTGTCGGAATTTCCGACAGGTTCGCAAAGAAGGCAATCGTGATATAATACGAGAGATGCCATTTTATAATTTAGATATGATTATCTTTCTTGGATAGAGGATAAAGTCAAAAACTGCTACCTAATTTAGGCAAGGGGCAACAAATTCCGCTGAATTACCGGCAAGCAAAGATATATGTAATTTGGTCACTATTTTGGATATTGATGTCGTATTACATAGGTTAACTTAACCTTGGTTAACTTAACCAACGCATCAACATAGTCGCCAATTCTGCTCTTGTCGCCTTGCCTTGCGGTTTAATTGAATCATCTTCATAACCCGCAATCACGCCGGCCTCCAGGGCCCAGCGGATAGCGTTTTGGGCATAATCGCTAACCTGGCCGGCATCCTTAAACTGCAGCTCACCGCTAACTTGTGGCTCGCCTTCCAGCCTATACAGCATCGTAACAAACTGCTCACGGCTAATCGTACCCTCAGCATCTGCACCATCGCTGATGCCTGCCTCTATTGCCCAAGCCTGAGCAGCAGCATACCAAGGGTCGCTGCCTTCTTCCAGTTCTACTCCTTCAATACGCGCTAATACCGTCCAAAGCATTGCACGGCTAGCCGTGGCATTGGGGGCAAATTGATCCTCTGTTATGCCTTGCATCAGCTTATTATCATAGGCAAATTCTATGTATGGGGTATACCATTGGTCGGCATCCAGATCGCTAAAGCGCTCTGTGGGGAGCATATCCTCAAACATTATAGTATATTCTGAAAAACGATATGTTGTAAAAGTTATCATCCCTGTTTGCGCATCATAACTTGCTACTTTACGGTGAAGATAACCATTAGCATCAATATAGAATACAACTACTTTTTTGCCTAATTCCTCGGCTGTTGGCTGATAGGGCAAGCTTATGGTAGCCATACCGCCCTCAAAATCGTAAACAGCAATGCCATCTCTCATAGCCTCGAGGCTGTATACGGGACTGTCGCCGACCTGTGCTTGCTGACTCGGGGTAAGGTCGCTCGGGTCGGCTTTGGCTATCGTGATAACTATATCTTCGGCTATCGGCTTGCCTTCTTCTGTCGGATTGCCTATGATGGTCTGTATGGCGGTTTGATCAAAATTAACCATCCCAATATCGGATTTTACAGTTAAGGTGGCACCCTCGGTTTGGGCAAGGCTGTCAAGAGATTGAGCCGGCAGGGTTATCTCCAAGTTCTCGGTGTCGGTGGATACCTCAATATCCAGTTCTAATTGTGGGGCTGTTTGTGTTGATTCTGCGCTAGCCAATAAGTCGCCTAGGGCATTATCTAATTCCTGTTGTTCTAGCTCCGCCTTGGCTGTATTGCCCTCGGTTTGGGGTTTTAGCTCAATCTGCTCTGTAATTGTGCCTGTTGAGGAGTCCACCGTGGGCAGCTCGGGAGTGCCGGGGGTTGGGGCAGGCTCCGGATTCTTAATGGCCGGTGGGGGTGGCATTGCACCTGCTGCCTTGATATTTACATTACCGGTGATAGCAGTGTTGTTGATTGTAAGTACACCGGTTTTACCATCAAATGTATAGCCCTCACTGATTGGGTTGCCGCCAATGGTGATTTCCATATCAGTAGGGAGAATATAGCCTGTTTCGGCAATAAAGGTTATGCTATAATCATCTATGGCCATATTTGTACCAGTTGTAACGGGTATAAATATGCCTTCGGGAATAGCTATGGCATTTGGGTTTGGGCTTGAAGTGATATTCTGCAAGTCGGTCGTTAGTAGCCATACGGGATTGTAGTTTGCTCCCCAGCCGTTTGCTCCCGGCATATAGCCGATTATAGCAGTATGGGGGATGCTGTTTACACCATCATTCATAGCAGCGTGGTAATCGCCTTTAAAATATACAGCGCTAAGCTCATCACAGCTGCCAAACGCATTAAATCCGATGCTCGTTACATTATCCCCGATAGTAATGCTCGTCAATTTATCGCATAAGAAAAACGCATTGTTGCCGATGCTCGTTACATTATCCCCAATAGTAATGCTTGTCAATTTATCGCATACGAAAAACGCATAGTCGCCGATGCTCGTCACATCATTGGGGATGGTATAGTCGGTGACTTTTTTCCCAATAGGAAACTGAATCAAAGTTTGCGTCTTCTTATCAATTAGCACCCCTTCATCACTTTTATAAGTAGAGTTGCCCGGATTAACTTCTATTTTTTCTAAAGCAAAGCATGCAAAAAATGCATTATATGTGATGCTTGTTACATTCTCGCCGATAGTGATGCTCGTCAAGTTAGATTCGGAAAACGCATAAGTTGCGATGGTCGTCACATCATTGGGGATAGTATAGTGGCTGATTTTTTTGCCGAGAGGAAACTGCAGCAAAGTTTGCGTCTTCTTATCAATTAGCACCCCTTCATCACTTTTATAGCTAGTATGGCCCGAAGCAACTTCTATTTTTTCCAAAGCATTACATCCTACAAATGCATTTTCTCCGATCTTCGTCACAGTCTCCCCGATAGTGATGCTTGTCAAGGCAGTGCATCCGGAAAACGCAGAGTCTCCAATGGTCTCCAGACCAGTTCCCATATTGATACTTCTCAAACCGGTAGCTTCGTCAAATGCTTGTGGTTCGATAGTTTTCAGACTATCAGGGAAAGTGATATTCGTAATGCCCTTGCATTCTTCAAATGAATTTGCTCTGATTAATTCCACGCCAACCGGGATAGTATAGTGCTCGATTTTTTTTCCGAAAGGAAACATAATCAAGTCTTTCATTGCTTTATTAAATAGCACACCGTCCTGGCTTTCATAGATAATGTTGTTTGAATCAACTTCTATGTCTGTCAAAGAAGTGCAGCCGTAAAACGCAAAGGAGCCGATGCTCGTTACACTAGCCGGGATAGTGATGCTAAGTAAGGCAGAGCAGTGTTGAAACGCATTGTTGGAGATTGTCTCAACACTATCCGGAATAGTAATGCTAGGCAAGTTGATACATCCGTTAAAAGCATGCGCCCCGAATTCCACGACCGTATTCGGGATAGTGATGCCGGTTAAGGCAGTGCAGTTTGCAAATGCATAGTCGCCTATTTCCTTGATGGTGTAGGTTTTGTTATCATATATAACGCTACCTGGGATCGCAATTTCACCGGCGAGGTTCTTGTCAATTGCCGCAGTAGAGCCATCCCCCACATAAACCTGGTCTGATCCTTCCCCAAGCACTTTAAACACCATATCTATATTGCGTTCATCCTCACCCACCGGTGCAACATTTACACTCACCGTAAATGTTGTACCTGTCGCCTTAGCCTCCATGGGCACAAGCAGGAACATGAAGCAAACCATCAGAGTAACCGCTGACAAATACTTTAGAAATTTCATAATTATCCTCCAAAATAAAAATAAGGGCAAAAAGTTAAGCGTGGTTCATTTCTTATTATAGCATTTTATGGTATCTATAGTCAAGTTATCCTACTAACTTGACCACAGCAAACCCTGATGGTTTGCCCCTATTTCTTCCGAAGCTATTTAGATTTGCCATCTATTCCGTCCACCAAATATGAATAGTGTGACCAATAAGGTTGCCACACAGAAAAAAGCCCGTATTTACAGGCTTTAGAAGGGTAAAATCGAAAGATTTCACCCTTCTTTTTTCATGTCAATTTTGAGATTGTCATCGCTGTTTTATAGGACTTGAACTCTCATGATAAGCTAAAAACAGAATATCACCTCTACCTGAAGTTGCTGCTTGGCAAGATGCAATTTGGGATTATCAAGAACAACTAATTATCACCCTAGCAAGCGAAACAATTGAGCATATTCAGCACCGATACAGATTGCAAAGTTTCACGCAAATATGAAATTGCCGAAGGCATTGCTTCCCTATAATATATTGCTAACAGGCTTATTGACGGGTTGTTGCTCGAGGCATATAAATACCCTCGATTACTTTAGAAATAGCCGGGGCATTAAAGTTATCCACTCGCTCTTTTACCGTATCAACCGTAGCCTGCACCAATTGTTCCCAGGGCTGGCGTACAGTTGATAGCTGATAATGCACATTAGAGGCCATGGGCAAATCATCAAAGCCAATTATGCTAATATCTTGCGGTATCTTTTTAGCGGCCTCCAAGCGTAAAAAATCCATTACCCCAAAGGTGGTTGCATCGCAACAAACAAAGCAGGCATCAACAGTGGGGTTTTCTTCCAGCATATCTTTAGCTGCCTTATAGCCATCTTCATAATTAAAACCGGCCTGCACCACCTGGCAATTTTTAATTCCCAATTCCTGCAATTGCATAATAAAACCAATTTTACGATTAATGATAGTGGAGGCCGATTCGTCCGCTGAAAGAAAGCAGAAATTTCGGCAGCCGCCACCATAAAGCTCGCGGGCAATTCTGCGCCCCATCGACATATCATTAAGGCAAACAGAGCTAGCTCCACTGTTTTCGATATAACGATTAAACAAAATAGTTGGGATATTGCGGCTAATAAATTCCTTGGTAAGCTTAGAATTTTGCAAAGCAGAAAAAACTATCATCGCATCCACTTGATACTGCAAGGCTTTTTCCAGCACGGTATCGATATCATTGCTATCTTTTGGCATAAATACCAAAGACTGAAAACCGGCCTCCTGCAAAGCCATGATTAAATGGTCCAGAGCCAGGGCATAAAAAGGGTTGCTGGTATTGCGCAAAGCTATACCAACAATATTTGTTCTTTGCGTGTTTAGGCTGCGCGCAATGGCATTGGGGCGATAACCTAAGCTGTTGGCGGCACTAATCACCCGTTTTTTTATTGATTCATCTAAATTATAGGTAGAGCTAAAAGCACGAGAAACGGTTGATCTTGATACACCGGCAAGTGCAGCAACATCTTGCGAGGATGGCCTTTTGTTTTTTTCTTTAGTAGTCATTGACAGAACCTCCAGAAAACGTGTTCTGTAATAATCTTAACAGTTTCCGCCTATTTTGTCAAGATAATTACCAAAACAGGATTTTAAATGATATTAAAGTAGTTTTTTTTTAAATTAAGATGGCTCGCAACCTTAAAAATAGTTCTTGACAAAATAAACTAAAGATGATACTATATTTCTACAGAATACGTGTTCTGAAATTATGCAAATAAAACCAGCCTATCAAATCAACAATATCAGGCAAAAATATTCTCAAGCATCCTTGCTGGGAATTTACCTTTCGATTAAGCTGTTTTAATTAATTTTTTCAAGAACACGCTATCTTGCATTATCAAATTATTTGGAGGTTGAGCATCATGGTCATTCAGTTTGCAAAAGAAAAATATCTTGTCAAAGAATTTATCGACAGTACCTGCAATCCTTCTACCGCAACAATGCTTAATTCATTAAAAGCGCTTTACAGCGATAATGCTACCTGGCATGCCCCCTACCCTTTTAGGGATGCTAATGGCCCGCAAGGCATTATGGATGAGTTTTATAAACCATTTTTGCAGTCTTTTCCGGATCTTAAAATACATAGCCAGTTTTTAATTGGTGGTGCTGCAACCGGTTTACAACTAGAACCCACTGATGATACCTGGGTAATGGCCGCCGGTTATTTTGTAGCCAACTTTAGGGAAGATTTTTTAGGCATTCCTCATACCGATCGTTGCGTTTGGTTAAGATTTGCCGAATATTATCGTTTTGAAGATGATAAAGTGGTTGATTCATATTTCTTTATCGATTTGGTCTCTTTGATTCAACAGGCAGGTTTTCCCCATCTTATCCCCTCCAATGGCCCGCAAATACTTAGCTTAGGCCCGATTAGCAATGATGGAATTGCCCTTTATGATGTAGACCCGGCCGAATCGGCCAAAACTTTGCAATTAATTACCGATATGTGCCATCATGGCTTGGTAACCTTACGCAAAGTGGAAAATAAAAATTATTTTCCCACCGCCGAAACCATGGAATTGATGAATAAATACTGGCATGAGGATATGATGTGGTATGGCCCTGCCGGTATCGGTACCAGCAAGGGAGTGGCCGATTTTGAAATTGTCCATGAAATCCCTTGGGAAATGGCTTGGGATATTCAAAAGGCCGGCAGCATTAAATTTGCCGATGGTAATTATGGCACTTGCTTAGGCTGGCCATCATCGGTGGCCACACATCGAGCCGGCACCATCTTTGGCATCCCCGCTACCGGTAAAGTTTCCGAGTTTCGCTTAATCGATATTTGGCTGCGTGATGGCGATAAATTATTGGAAAACTGGGTATGGATTGATAACCTTAAGATTTTACACGATTTAGGCGTGGATGTGCTGGACAAGATTAAAAATCGCCGCTATTTAGGCTAATTACAAATAACTATTTTAATACAGAAAGGATTTAATACCATGAAAAAAACACTATTATTATTAGTTACCCTAGCTTTGATGATTACTTTAACCGCCTGTGGTGGTGGAGGCGAAGAGCAGCAAGCGGCAGGCAATGCCGGTGCCGGCTCGGATGATCCTACCCAAGGTGAAGAAATTACCATTAAAATTGCAACCGTAACCTCGGAAACAGCCCCGGCCTGCATGGCTTTATTCGAACTGGAAAAAAACCTTGAAGAAGTAACCGCCGGCCGCATCCAGGTAGAAGTATTCCCCTCCGGCCAATTAGGCAGTGAAGCCGAAGTAGTTGATCAAACTCGCAGGGGCGATATTCAAATGTGCACCAATAATCCGCTAAACTTTACCACCGCTATTCCCGAATTATCGGTAATGAACCTGTATTTCCTGTTTGACGACTTAGATCATGCCTTTAGGGCTATGGATGCCGAAGCCGGCGATATGCTTTTAGGCGCTTATGATGCCATGAATTTAGATGGCATGGCGGCTTTTGCCCTTGGTTTTTCGGGTATGGCCAATAGCAAAAACCCGATCGAAACAGTGGAGGATTTACAAGGCTTAAAAATTCGTGGCTTTAATCCGGTACAGATTGCTGCTTGGGAAGCCTTAGGCTGCAATTTAAGCTCGGTAGCTTGGAATGAATTATTTACCGCCTTACAACAAAACTTAATTGATGGCGGCCAGCAATCATTAACCAGTTTGTACGAAGGTAAGTTCTATGAAGTACAGCCTTATTTTTCGGCCACCAATCATCAGTTCTCTACCGATGTTTTGGTAGCCAGCCAAATCTTTATGGAGAGCTTAACTGTATCCGACCAAGAATTGATCAAGGCTGCAGTAGACGAAGCAGTAGAATTTCAGCGTACAACCACCGTGGAATTAACCAATGAGCTTATCGATACCCTACCCACCGAGTATAATTGCGCTGTAAACGAAGTATCTTTAGAAGAGCGGGCCAAGATGAATGATATTACCTCCCCGGTAATTGCCCCCACTGTTATCGAGGCTTGCGGCCAAGAATTTTATGATCAATTTATTGCTGCTGTAGAAGCAGTGCGAGAATAGTAAGATAATAAGCTTGGGCGATACTCCATAACAGTATCGCCCTCCTTCGAAAGGAGTTCCATATGAAAAAGGCAATTAAGTGGCTTGACATCAATTTGGAACCGGCTGTACAAACCGTATTGTTTTTTGTCATGCTTACCATTATTGTTATGCAGGTTATTTTACGCTTCTTTTTTGAAACCGGCTTTGCCTGGGGCGAAGAGATTGCTCGCATGCTTTATGTGTGGTTATGCTTTTTTAGTTTATCCTATGCTACCAAAACTAATCGCCATATTGGCATGACATTTCTTCGTAATAAGTTGCCCGAAAAACCGCAAAAAATAGTGCTTATCATCATCGATATCCTGTTTATGATCTTTTTAGTTATTATGGCCAAGGCTTCATTCGATACCTTAGCTACAACCGCCATGTTTGGCGATAAACTACAAGCCATTGAAGTAAGCAAAAATATTGTATTTGCAGCTGCCAGTGCCGGTTATTTATTGGCCATGCTGCGCCTAATTCAGGTTTTTATCTGGAAAATCAAACGTTTTAATTGCTCGATGACGCTTTTTTTAAATGAAAGAGGCTATTATAATGGCGCCAATGATGTATTTCTTATTGCCGACTCTTTTAAAGAGGAATTAGCCGATTTAGTCGATCCTGAGGTAAATGCCGAAGAGCAGGCAATCTGCAAAAAAGGAGGCAAATCATGAGCTTAGTAGTTATCTTGTTTACATCGTTTATTTTTCTTTTACTTTTTGGTGTACCGATTGCGATAGCCCAAGGTGTTGCCTCGCTGCTGGTAATAGCTTTATTCAACCCAATCAGCGCCGAAAGCTTTGGCACTGCCATGACCATGGGCTTTGATTCTTTCCCGATTGTGGCTATACCACTTTTTACATTTGCCGGCGATATTATGGGGCGGGGCGGTATATCTAAGCGCTTGGTTAATTGTGCCAAAATTCTTTGTGGCCGCTCTACCGGCGGGCTGGGCATAGTAACCGTTATTGCCTGCATGGTATTTGCCGCTATTTCGGGCACAGGCTCGGCAACTGTTGCTGCCATTGGCTTAATTATGATTCCCCAAATGGTACAGGCCAATTATGATAAAGTATATTCCACCTGCCTGGTATCTACCGGTGGTGCTATTGGCGTGCTTATCCCACCCAGTATTCCCATGGTATTATATGCTCTTTCGGCCAATGTATCGATCACAGCTATGTTTACAGCCGGCTTTCCGGTGGGCATTTTGGTTGGCTTAGTGCTTTGCGCCTATGTTTTTATCACCTCCAAGCAAAGAGGTTATGTGGGAGATACTAAACGCTATACATTTAAAGAAACTGTTAAAGTTTTATTCAATGCTATTCCTGCTATTTTAGTACCGGTAATTGTGTTGGGCGGAATTTACCGCGGTGCTTTTACCCCTACCGAAGCTGCAGCTATTGCTTGTTTTTTAGGTATTTTAGTTAGTGTATTTATTTATAAGGAAGTAAGCTTTAAGGAAATCCCCTTCCTTGGTTTCCGCAGTGTGTCTATTGGCGCGCCGGTTATGCTGATTATCGGTATCTCCTATGGTTTTGGTCGCATTCTGGCCATCACTCAAACCCCGGAGATTATTGCCGAAGGTATTTTAGGCTTAACCACCAATGCAATTTTATTGCTTATCCTAATCAATTTATTGCTATTATTTGTAGGTACTTTTATGGATAGCGCCCCGGCCATCTTAATCCTTACTCCTATTTTATTACCTATCGTAACCGCCTTGGGCATGAATCCCGTTCACTTTGGTTTGGTGATGATATTAAATCTTTCTATCGGTTTTATCACGCCACCTTTAGGAGCCAATTTATTTACCGCAACCCAGATTTCTAATGTAAAGTTTGATATCCTGGCTAAAAATATTTGGCCATGGGTAGCGGTAATGATTATTGTTCTACTAATAATTACTTATATACCGGAAATATCATTGTTCTTCCCCAGATTGCTCGGTATCCCGGTTTAAGCTTTAATTTGCCTGCCCTACTTTAAACAATTTGCTTTGTAATCAAATAATTAAGGCGATGTTTATGTTAAGTAGCAAAGAGGGGCAATCTAAACCATCAGAGAGGAGAATATAATCTATGCAAAATTTAGAAATTATGAAGGCTAATCGCCTCAAAAACAAAGCCATGATCTATCAATGCCTGCGCGAGTTTAGGCATATTCGGGCTAATACAGTTGATGATTTTGCAAAAAAATACTGGTTGCCCGAGGCTAGCTGGCAAGGATTTCATCCTATTGATACCTTATGCGGCCGCCAGGCTATTGCCGATGACTATTTAAAGCCCTATAAAACTTCTTTTCCCAATGCCGATAAGCATATTCACTTTTTATTTGCCGGCGAATTTGATGATAAAGAGTGGGTGGCAACCGGCGGCAATATAGTTGGCAATTTTATGGAGCCATTTTTGGGCATACCGGCTACTAAGCTATGCACTTGGGTGCGCTTTGCCGAAATTTTTGAAATTAAAGATGGCAAAATTATTGATTCCAAGATGATTTTTGATTTAATGTCTTTATTAAGCCAAGCCGGCTACAAGTTTTTACCGGCAATTGGCCCGGAAATTATTATTCCCGGCCCTGCTACCAATGATGGAGTAATTCTTGATGCCAGCGACCCTGCCCTTAGCCAAAATAGCCTGCAATTAATCGAGGACATGCTCTTTAAAGGCTTAGCCGGCGGTATGCATAAGATGGAAAAAACGATTATCCCCGATCACAAAACCATCGAGCCAATGCGCAAATACTGGCATGAAGATATGATTTGGTATGGGCCGGATACTATCGGCACCGGCAAAGGCATTGATGGCTGGCAATTTATTCATGAGCTGCCCTGGCAAATATCGATGACCAATATCGATGGCTGCAATCATTTTGCCCGTTTTGCCGAAAATAATTTTGTGGTTTCGGGCGGTTATCCCAGCATTTATTTTGATCATACCGATAATGAAATCCTAGGCCTGCCCGCCTCCAATAAGCGAATAGAGGCTCGCGATTTTAATTTTTGGCGGGTGGAAGATGGCTTGATTATGGAGGATTGGTGCATAATAGATATGGCTCATGTTCTCTATCAAATGGGCTTTGATGTGCTTAAAAAGGTAAGAGAGGATCGCCATTATTTTAGGGTTAATCGGGGCAGTGTTTTATAAAACGCAACATTACATCCAAAGTCGCGCTTCAGATTTTTTCTGAAGCGCACTTGCAACGTGACGTTGCATCCAAAGCCGCGCTTCAGGTTTTTTCTGAAGCGCACTTGCAACGTGACGTTGCATCCAAAGTCGCGCTTCAGGTTTTTTCTGAAGCGCACTTTTTTTGCCCGCGGCCGAGATGTCACCTATTCCCTACCCCAAACACAAGCAACGTGACGTTGCATCCAAAGTCGCGCTTCAGGTTTTTTCTGAAGCGCACTTTTTTGCCCGCGGCCGGCCATCACCTATTCCCTACCCCAAACACAAGCAACGTGACGTTGCATCCAAAGCCGCGCTTCAGGTTTTTTCTGAAGCGCACTTTTTTGCCCGCGGCCGAGATGTCACCTATTCCCTACCCCAAACACAAGCAACGTGACGTTGCATCCAAAGTCGAAGGCTCTAAATGATTGCTACATTAAGTTGTACTTTCTGTATTATTATGTTATAATTATCTTCAAGTATAACCACTACCATTAGGAGGATTTTTGGATGAAAACAATGTACAGGTTATTTGCTATTATTACGCTTATCTCGCTGGCTATTTGCCTGCCAACATTTACGGCTTTAGCTGCGCCTACATCCGGGCAGCCAGCCGGTTATAGCGGCATTTGGAGCGAGCTTAGCGCAGATGGCAGCGCTATTTCCTATCGCAATGGCCAGGCCTATGTCTATCTTGCGCAGGATATCAATTTAAGCACCGATATCACTGTAGCCCCGGGCCAAACCCTAAACTTTCATCTAAACGATAAGGTCTTAACCGGCTCGGGTAAAGGCTCGATTTTTACCGTCGAAAGTGGTGGTACGCTTAATATTTATGATGTCGATCCCGCCATAGAGGGCACCGAACGCATTTCTATTTTAGGCTATGGCGTCTATAATGCCAATCAAGCGCCCGGTGGTGAATATGCCCAAGATATAGCCATACCTACTTTTACATTTAAAGGCGGCTATATTACCGGCGGCTATGCTCAAAACGGCGGCGCTGTGTATATAGCAGGCGGCGAGGTTAATTTGCATAATGGTGTTTTCCTAAATAATAAAGCCGCCCAAAACGGTGGCGCTATTTATGTTGGCAGCGGCACGCTTAACCTGTGGAGCGGAACTATCAGCCATAATATAGCGCCCAATGGTGGCGTATACCTTGGCCAAGACGGCTTTATCAATGCCAACGGCATTGCAGAGATAATCTCAAACTATCAGTCGCTTAATATCAATGATTCGGAATATACCAATATCATACTTACACCATATAGTGATAGCAACCTCTATTTATCCGATGGCAAAACTATTAACACCAATGGGGATTCTACAATTAGCATAACAACGGAAAAAAAACCAACTGCCCCGATTATTATCGCAACAAGCAATATCGCAAATCATTACTTAAGAGTAGACAATAATGCCAATCAAGGTGAACTGGTATTTGACGCTGCCACCAATACTATTAGCCTTCATCCCCCTAAAACCGAGCTTATGCCGGATGGTAGCGCCATTAAATATGAACGCTATTCCATCCCTAATACCGACCCTGCTTTTAACCATGCCGATGATGGCCGAGATATTGCCACTATCTATTTAAATAGGGATATTATCTTAACCCAAGATATTGTTGTAAAAGACAATCAAACCCTATACCTAAATTTAAATCAATTCCTCTTAACCGGCACGGGCACAGGATCTGTAATTACGGTTGAAGAGGGCGGCAAGCTGGTGGTGGATGCTTTTATAGGTACCAATAACCACAGCAGGCATTATGACCCACTTACCGATAAAATTTACACAGGCTTTAGCCCAATTGCCGAATATGAATTTGGCGGCGGCGCCATTACCGGCGGCCATGCCTCTTATGGCGGCGGCATTTATGTGGCCGGCGAGCTGATTATGAAAAACGGAACGATTATTGATAATACAGCCGATATAGCAGGTGGCGGTGTTTATATTGCCCCAACCGGCAGCTTTAGCATTGACGATAACGAAATAGATGACGAGCACGGCAATCCCATTGCTCATCCGGCTAATGCCCGCATCATCGGTAATACGGTGGCCGGCAAGGCTAATAATCTTTATCTTCCACAAAGCCAAACCATTAAGATTTTAGGCGAACTAAATACCGATTCGTATGCTCTAAGGGGTACATATATCGGTATTACGCCGGAAAATCCCCCCAACCTAAACACCAATCTGCCAATAACAACGGATGCCTCAAAGGCTAATTTAGGTAATACCGAACTACTTGCCAACTTCTATGTAGATAATGGCCATGATATCCTTATTGTGGAGGCAAATGAAATCGCCCTGCAAGCCCCTCGCCCAACTACCATCATACCTAGTGGCTATAGAGGCGCTTGGCAAATTTTAGAGGAGGATAATTCGCTAGCTAACGGCGATAATTATTATTTCCTCAATGAAGACATAAGCCTTAGCAGGGATATTATTGTAGAAAACGGCCAAATACTGCATCTACATCTTAATGATTATAGCCTAAGCGGCACAGGCACAGGCTCGGTAATTACGGTGGAAAGCGGCGGCACTTTATATATTTACAGCTCTACGGCAAGAAAAGGGCTGATTACCGGCGGCCATGCCCAATATGGCGGCGGCCTTAATATCGAAGCCGGTGGCACAGCCACCCTCTACGGCGGCACAATTGAAGGCAATATGGCTGAATTTGGCGGTGGGGTTTATGTGGATGAGGCCGGCACGCTAAATGTGGCGGGCAATCCCCGCATATTTGGCAATAGCCAAGCAGGCACTGATCAGGCCAATAATCTCTATTTGCCCACAGGCCAAAGCATCACCATGCAAAGCGGAACAGGCGGCTCGGCCAAAATCGGTGTGACGACGGAAGACGCACCATTAACAGCCACGCCCATCACCATTGCCAGCGGTGCAGATAGCATAACCAAACATGCCCTGGCTTACTTCACCTCGGATAACTTAGCTTACGGTATCGATATAGCTACAGCCGGCCAAGTCAACCTCACCACTACCCCACCGCAAACCATGCCGGCTGATGCCATCCAACCCGAAAACGGCCTAATCGGCGGCGAGCAGTGGCAAGAATTGGATGCTGCAGGCGGCACACTTGATAGCGGCTACTATTTTCTCGCCAATGATCTAACCTTAACTACCGATCTAATTATCCCCTCCGGTGCAACCGTCTACCTCCACCTTAACGATAAAATTCTAACCGGCTCCGGCGCAGATTCGGTAATCACAGTCGAGTTTTTAGTCACCTTCTATCTTTACGATGTAATAAACGGCAGCCCCGGGCATTGGGATACCGCTACGGAAAGCATCCAGGCCGGCCAAGGCGATGCTGTCGATTACCCCTTCAGCGGCGGCGTTATCACCGGCGGCAATACAAGCGAAAACGGCGGTGGAATTTCAATCACTTCCAGCAACAAAAGCGCCATATATGGCGGCAACATTGTCGGCAATCATGCAGACGGTCTTGGCGGCGGCTTATCAGTATGGGGCAGCGATAACTTTGTTGTCAAGGGCGGCTCATTTATCGCCAATAGCGCAAATAATAACGGCGGCGGCATTTCCCTTTTCGCAAGCCATGGCAGCACGGTGGAGAATGTTGATATACTTGGCAATATCAGCAAAAACCATGGCGGCGGTGTGCAAATATTCGGCAATGATGTCAATATTCGCCATACTACAATTGCTAATAATAATAGCAGCATATTTGGCGGCGCTATATTTACTACAGGAAACTCTTCTATCCACTTAGAATATGTTGATATAGATGCCAACCGGGCAATGGATGGCGGCGGCCTA
>CAYJPF010000024.1:21565-29652 GCA_964372025.1 uncultured Peptococcaceae bacterium
CCACTTAGAATATGTTGATATAGATGCCAACCGGGCAATGGATGGCGGCGGCCTATTTGTGTCGGATCAGAGCAATGCAGTGATAGAACATAGCTCCTTCACCAATAATTATGCCCAATACCTGGGCGGTGCCATTTCCTCCCGCCAGGATATTATTGTGGTAGATACCATTATCAGCGGCAATAGCGCTGATATCGGCGGTGGTATCAATATATACCGACCAACAATCACCGGAACTGTACGCACCTATTTGGAAGATTGCACCATCACCGATAATACCGCCCAAGAAATGGGCGGCGGCCTACTTTTTAGCGGCGGCTTTCATCATAATAATCTTATGCGGCTTTTCAATATGCGCGGCAAAATGATTATTAGCAATAATAAATTAGCCGATGGTAGCGAAAACGATTTACTGCTAACACTCAATAATGTTTTCCATGTATATGGTAAGCCCGAACCCGGAACCTTAATTGGCGTTTACTCGCCCATCACCCCGGTTAATGATGGCAAGTTTATTGTAACCGAATCCGATGCCTCGCTTGTTGATTATCTATATACCAATAATAAGCAAGGCAATTTTTCCTATCAAAATGGCATAATTATCATGACCGAATATATACCGCCCATAAGCGGCGGTGGCGGCGGTAGCGGCGGTAGCGCTACCAGGCCAACTGATGAAATTACGGTAGAGCGCATAGAAAATGCCGACGGCACAACCGATGTAAAAATTAGTATTCTGCTACCAATAGTCACCACAAGCGATGGCAGCAGCCATATAAGCCTAGCAGATGATACAGCCCAAAGGGCACTTGAATATGTAGAAGGTGCGCCAAATCATCGCTATCATCTTATTATAGCCGGGCAAGAGGCGGCAAATGCCAATCATATCCTTACCATGCTTACCGTAGCCAAACTAAATCAGCTGGCGCAAAGCGGTATTGAATCGCTAATAATAGAAGGCTCTTTAGGCAATATCAACTTTAACAGTGAGGCCTTGGCCGCCATAGCCCTAGCCGCCAAGCAAAGCGGCGCTAATGATGCGGATTTAGTGCAAATTGTAATCGAAAAAATTGCCGATAACACCACCGGGCTTACCACCGAGCAGCTGGCGCTAGCCGGTACTTTGCCTGTTTATAACCTATATATAGAGCTAAATGGCAAGCGCATTACCGATTTTGGCCTAGGCAGTGCTACCATTACTTTATATGGAGTATCCCCGCAAGTATATGTTTACTTTATCGATGCCGAGGCCAATCTGGCCGCCATGCAAGGCGCTTATGATAGCCAAAACAATGCCCAAATTTTTGTGGCCAAGCATTTTTCACGCTATATGTTAAGCGAGGAGCTTATACCGGCCGCCTTGCCTTTTAGCGATGTGGTGAGCGAGGATTGGTTTTATAGCGCGGTGCAGCATGTTTTTCAAACCGGGCAAATGCTGGGCACAGCAGATGATTTATTTAGCCCTAATTTAGGCAGCACCCGAGCGATGATAGTTACCATTTTGCATCGTGCCGAGGGTAGCCCTAAAGCCGCCTATAGCCCCCTATTTAATGATGTAGCAGCCAAAAAGTGGTATAGCGAACCTATTATTTGGGCGGCTAATCATGATTTGGTTGGCGGCTATGGCAATGGCCAATTTGGGGTTAATGATCATATCACCCGCGAGCAATTGGCAGCCATTTTATACCGCCATGCCGCCCCGGCAAGCGAGGCTAGCGACGAAGTATTGGCCAAATTTAGCGATACGGAAGCTATTTCCGATTGGGCGCTGGAAGCTTTAAAATGGGCGGTAGCCGAGGGCATAATCACCGGTAAAACAGCTGATATTTTAGATCCTAAAGGCACAGCAACCCGAGCCGAGCTGGCCACCATGCTTATGCGTTACTTTGATTAAATACAAAAATAACTATAAAAAAACCCAAGGAGGATTTTATGAAAAAGTTTACTTTATTAGCCTTTTTACTCGTTTTAACCATGATGGGCATCTTGCCCCAGGCAGCCCTGGCGGCAGCCTGGGCGGATGATGCCAATATCGCTTGGTATGATGAACAAGACTATTATTTCTACCTTGACACTCCGCAAGAGCTGGCCGGGCTGGCTAAGCTGGTTAATGATGGTATTACTTTTGAGGATAAAACTGTAAACATCAAGACCGGCTCTCCTATTAATCTTGGGGCAGATCCGAGCAAAGAATGGACAGCAATCGGCACGAGTCAAACCCCTTTCCTCGGCACATTTAACGGCAATGGTAATAGCATCTCCGGGCTTTATAGCAATTCGGATGAGCAATATCACGGCCTGTTCGGCTATATTGGCCAAGAAGGCCGGGTGGAAGATGTGAACCTAAGCGGCGAGCTTAGGGCAACAGGCACTGCTTCTATCGTGGGTGGCCTGGCGGCCGTAAACGCCGGTATGATTTACAATTGCACAAGCAATATTACTATTGATGCAAGCGGGACAAGCAGCACTGCCGGCGGCCTGGTGGGCATTAATCAACTTAGCGGCTCTATCTATAGCTCGGATAATATAAATAATGTAAATGGTAAAATGCGAGTTGGCGGCCTGGTAGGCCAGAGCTTTGGCCTGGTTAAAAATAGCAGCAATAGCGGCAATATCTCCCAAGGCAATATTACCGGCGGCCTGGTTGGGGATAATGATGGCACAATCTTCGACTCTACCAACGAGGGCTTGGTCGAGGGTAATGGTAATGTGGGCGGCCTAGCTGGTGTCAATGGCGGCATGGTTTTAGCTTGCAACAACCAAGCTGCTATCACCGCCGATGGTGCAAACATTGCCGGTGGCTTGCTCGGCTTAAACATCGGCAGCCTCTCGAATTCGTATAATACCGGCAGTGTTACAGGCAAAAATATTAGTGCCTCAATGCACCTGGGTGGCCTGGTTGGCTATAATGAGTCTAGCGGCACGATTAGCAATTGCTATAGCAGCGGAGCTAGTATTAGCGCAATCGAAGATAACAACGCACAAGCTACGCTTGGCGGCATAGCCGGTATCAATAATGCCGATAATGATAATATTAGCTATAACTATTGGTTACAAACTGGGGCAGCTTCTGGTATAGGCCAAAACCAAAATAACTCACTCATAACCCCCTATCTTTACTCCTTTACCGATACAGATGGCGGCACACTAACAACATCTATCGACATCAATAACTATGAAGGCACTTCCCTGCTCAAAGCCCTCCAGGCCGGTGTAACCGAGGACGACCACCTTGCCTGGATAGCCGGCACAGGCGCTTATACTTATCCCATCTTGATTACCAACTGGAGCGAGAATACTTCTGCAATTACAGCAACTGATGGTATCTATAAAATCGAAACCGCCGCCGAGCTGGCCTGGGTGGCGCAGGAAGTAAATAATAACAATCTAAGTGAAGCCACCTTTAAGCTTAGCAATGATATAGACCTGCAAAACCTAGCCTGGACACCGATTGGCAATGAAATTTTCTTATTCAAAGGCAAATTTGATGGTGGCAACTTTGAGGTGTCCGGTTTATACATCGATGATATGGGCTTGACTAATGTTGGCCTTTTCGGTTTCATCAATCATGGGGCTATCGTGCAAAACCTTGGTGTAGATGGCTCGGTTACAGCCGCTGCCAGCAACGCTGCTGTCGGTGGCCTGGTGGGGCAAAACATATCTAGTGATATAATCAACTGCTATAATCTGGCCACAGTTACCGCTCAAGGTGCAGCTGTGTCTGCCGGTGGTATAGCAGGCGGCAATAGCGGAAATATCTTAAACAGCTATAATGGCGGCAATATCTCGGGCACAGAATATAGCGGCGGTTTAGCCGGAATTCATGAAAGTAGCGGCACTGTAGAAAACTGCTACAATATTGGCACCGTAAAAGGGCAAAACTATGTTGGCAGCCTATTAGGGGCGCACTATAATAACCTAGTTAAAAATAGCTATTGGTTGGCCGGCACGGCAACTAAGGCCATAGGCTATACCGAAAACACCCCCTATAACACCCCTACCACCTCAAATATCGGCTCATTTGGCTCTGTCGATTCGGAGATTACCAACCTTATCGCAGCGGATAACACCATCCCCACCGGCAGCCTCTTCGATGCCCTTAATGCCGGGGTAATTGCCTATAATGGCAGCAATCCCGCATCTGCAATCAAAGCAGCCCAATGGCGCATAGTAGACGGCCAAAACAAAGGCTATCCGCTGCAAGCAACTGATTGGCGTGATTATGCCAAAGAACCGACTAAAGATGCCAGCGGCATCTATCAAATCGCTGAGGCCGAGGAATTGGCCTGGCTAATTGATAATCATGCTTCCACCGGTAGCGTCGGTAGCGGTGGTAGCGATGCTGAATACATACTAACAGCTAATATCAACCTTACCGAACATGTTTGGACTCCGATTGGCACCCTCCCCTCTTTTGCAGGCAGCTTCGACGGCGATGGCCATTTTATCGAAGGGCTATATATGTATAATACCGAAGCAAGCCAAGCCCTGTTTGACGAAGTTCATGCTGTCGGCGAGATTAAAAACCTTGATCTATCGGGTAGTGTTACCGGCGTAAACAAAGCCGGCAATAACAGTGGTATTTACTTTACCGGCGGCCTAGTGGCGGAGAATTACGGTACTATTATAAACTGCTCTTTCGATGGCACGGTTAAGGGCTATAATGCTGTCGGCGGCCTGATAGGGCACAACTACAACAGCGGCAGGGTTATTAACAGCTATACTAATGCCACGGTTACGGGTAACAGTGGTGTTGGCGGCCTGATGGGATTCAACAGCGGTACACTAATGAATACCTACAGCATAGGCCAAGTTACGGGCACTGTTTCCTTAGGCGGCATAGTGGGGGTTAACTCTGGCACGGTTGCGAGCGGCTATTGGCTGCAAGGCATAGCCAATGCAGGTATAGGCGAAAACAAGACCGACATCGGCGCTACCGCCAGCGATATTACCCCCTTTACCGCAGCTAGCACTGCTACGCTTTTGGAAAACTTAAATAATAATGCGTCGGACTATAATAAAACAACCCCCACCCCCCCAACCCCGGCCAGCTCCTGGCTGATTAAAAGCGCCGAGAACAACGGTTACCCGGTTTTTGCCACCTTTTGGCAGGATAATACCGATGACGGCGGTATCAATTGGGCAGGCTTTGATATCACCATTAATAATGAAGGGCAGTTTGCCCATTTTGCGAGTTTGGTAAACGGTGGCAATGACTTCCAATACCAAACCATCACCCTAGCCAAAGACCTTAACCTTAGCGGCCATGTCTGGACAGCGATTGGCACGACCAGCAGCACCTTCAAAGGCACCTTTGATGGCGCCGGGCATAAAATCAGCGGGCTGCAGAATAAGCAAGGCCTATTCGGTGTTATCGGTATAGGCGGCATAGTTAAAAACCTGGCCGTAGATGGCAATGTTACAGGCACAATCTTTGCTGGCGGCCTAGCGTCTGAGAACCATGGCACGGTGGTAAACTGCTCCTATAGTGGCACGCTTACAGGTACAACCCATATCGGTGGCCTGGTGGGCAGGAACGATGGCTCGGTGCTAAACTGCTATAATAGCGCCACCGTTAGCGGGGTGAACAATGTCGGCGGCCTTACAGGTACCAGCATCGATTATGTTAAAAACAGCTACAATATTGGCTTGGTAAGTGCCAGCGATGCAAACCCGATTATTGGCAACCTTGTGGGATCACTTGCTAGCGGCTCGATCGAAAACAGCTATTGGCTTAGCGGCAAGGGCGCAGTTAGCGGTGTAGGTTCGGTTAATTTAAGCACATTCAAAAATATCTACTCGTTTAGTTCGGCTGCCTCGCCGCTGGTGCTTGATGCAACAATAACAGGCAATACAGCTGATAACACTATCCCCACAACCGGCCTCCTCGAGGCTCTTAATGCCGGTACAACGATGCTTAATGGCTCGGACAATGTAGTTCCGGCCGATTACTGGAAAGCCGCCAGCCCCTACCCGGTGCATGGCGTAAAGGGTATTTTGGAGGAGAATATTAATAGAATAACAAACGGCACCCACGGCCAACCCTTGCCCTTGGCCACACTAACAAATATCGGGGACAACTATGGCGAGGTAGTGCGCACCACCTATATCCATGAGGGCATAGAGCTTAGCGAGGATAGCGATGCCGCTATCTATAACAATACGCTTATCATCGTGGAAACCGCCACCCATAGGGGCATGCGAATTGCTAATTTTGAGATAGGCAAAGCAGATTTTAAAGGAGCTACTGCTACTTCTGTAATTGTAAACAATGTAGCCGCTAGCCTAACTTTAGATTTAACTCCTTTTGTCGCCTCCTTGGGCGAGGGGGTAACCTATGAGTTGCCGGCCGGATCTTCGGCAAGAATGGATGGCAATATTCTTACTACAACCGGCATCAGTAGCTCTTACCCAATAACAGTTAAACACCCCAATTATAATGAATTCACTTTTACCGTAAATACCACAACAACCACACTAACCATTCCCACCATCAGCGTTGAAGACATAATTACAACCTATAATGGCACAGCCATCACCATAGATAACTTCGCCAAAGATAGCGGCAATATTAGCGGCGACTGGGCTATTGAGGGCAGTGCCCCCCTCAACCTAACCGATGCCAATAATGGCCTTTGGCTAACCTTAAAATTTAGCCCCACAGGTGATGATGCAAATACCTATTCCCAAAACTATACCACTGCCCTACTAACCATTGATAAAGCCCTACCTCAAGGCAAGCCAAGCTTTAGCGCCATCAATGAAGCAGGCAGTATTCTTAGCGATGTTAATATTCGCCTTAATGATATTTTAGATGT
Organism: uncultured Peptococcaceae bacterium; assembly: GCA_964372025.1. Classification (GTDB taxonomy): domain Bacteria; phylum Bacillota; class Dehalobacteriia; order UBA4068; family UBA4068; genus CAYJBP01. Next base: position 28,384 of record CAYJPF010000024.1, read on the forward strand.
AAATGGCGATACGCTTGACGGCATATTTGCTTGGCAGCAGAGCACAGATAGCGATATTACTGACGGCACCGCCTATAGCTGGACATTTACCCCTTATGATCCAGCTGATCCCAAGATTGCCAATAATTATGCCGTTTTAAGCGATTCGCATCTATTTTTCCGTACTACGCCAACTACCGGTGGCGGTGGTGGCGGCGGTGGCGGTGGTGGCGTTGCTGCACCGGATGATGTGATAGACCACGGAGATGCCTTGGACGAGGGCGATTTGCAGGAGCTTATCGATGATAGCGAAAGCCTAACCGTTAAAGGTGATGACGACCTGGAAGTTAAATTCGATAGCGCTGCCCTGGCGGCAATTTTAGCCGAAGCGGAGCAAAAAACCATCACCTTTATCGCCCAAGAGGCCAGCCCCGACGACCTTAATGCCGCACAAACCATCACCATTGGCGATAACTTTGTGCTCGATTTGCGGGTTTTAGTAGATGGCGTGGAATTTACCGATTTTAAGAGCGGCAAAGTAAGCATATCACTACCTTATCAGCTTAAAGATGGCGAAACAGCGGCTAATATTAAAGTATACTATGTAGATGCTGAGGGTAATAAAACGCTGATTGATAGCAGCTATGCAGATGGCGTGCTAACCTTTGTAACCGATCATTTCTCGCTTTACATGGTGGTTTATGAAGAAGCAGCCGCCGAATGGCTTAACCCCTTTAGCGATGTAGAGGTAAGCGATTGGTTCTATGCCGATATAATGTATGTAAACCAAAACGGGATTATGGCCGGTACAAGCGCCACCACCTTTGCCCCCCAAAGCACAGCCACCCGCGCCATGATTTGGACAGTGCTGGCTCGCCTAAGCGAGGCCGAAACCGAGGGCGGCGAGCCCTGGTATGCCCTAGCCCAAGCTTGGGCAATAGAAAATGCTGTTTCCGACGGCGAAAACCCCAACGGCTCTATTACCCGTGAACAACTGGTTACCATGCTTTATCGCTATGCCGCCCCCGAGGCAGTAACCGGCCAAACCATGCTGGCGCAATTTAGTGATAGCCAAAATATATCCGAATGGGCAGTAGCGGCCCTGGAATGGGCGGTAGCAAATGGTATTATCAGCGGCAAAGATAATAATCTACTAGACCCTCAAGGGCAAGCCACCCGAGCCGAAATAGCCGCCATTATCCACAGATTTATGACCATGTAATAGTAATATAAGAGGCTATCGCAATATAAAGTTTTACTCAATTTTTTACAAAAAATTGCGGGGTTTTA
>CAYJPF010000025.1:0-25868 GCA_964372025.1 uncultured Peptococcaceae bacterium
GGCCGAAAAGTCAGCAAGCGCAAGGTTTTTCGGGTTGTTCAGCAGGCATTAATTATCTTATAATTTGTGGGGATAAGATAGTCGGAGCGGGAGTTGGCGGTTACAAATAATCATCTATTACGCAGTTTTTTGATAATAAATACCAACTAATTTGCTTTCGATAGCATAGGTTGCCCCTAAATAACCATATATATAATACGTTAGTAAGATTAATCCCCTAAAACAGTTGATGAAAATTATGCTGTTTTTTGGGGGGCTTGAAGAAAATATTTAAAACGCTTTCTGCTAATTTAACTGTTTGTTATCTTGGGAAGATCCCAATTATTTTGGTCGTCAAAATATAAGCAAGCTTTCAATTGAATAACTGAAGCTTTCGCCTTCTATTATATCAGCAAAATCGAAATAACCATCTCTAGCTAAAACCAATTCCTCTGTAATAGTCAACACTTGTGTCTGAGCATTAAAATCATACTTATATACAGAATCTTGCTCTATGTCCTCTAACGGCACAGGAAGATTACGCCATTCACCACCTTCTATGCTTCCAAATTCAATATGTTCTTGCGGATAATAATAACTAAAATGACCCAAAATTGCAAGAATATATTTATGATTACCTTCAGTTGAATCAATGTAGTTTATAGAGATATTATCAGCTATAAATTTATGTTGAAATAGTAATTGCCCTGTATCATCATTAATAATTGCTATTACTTTTGAATCCATTCCTTCAGCTGTACTTGAGGAAAGTATAGAAAAGGTTGCCAGCATCTCATTAGGATAAAGGCCAGTAAATTGACCATATTCTATAGAATCAAGTTTTAAAATGCGGCTATAATTTTCAAATAATTTCAGATGCTTTAGGTCACTATTATATGTTTCTAGCGATGAACCTAGATTTAGCATAAACAAATAATCTAATCCAAGCAAATCCAAATTTAATTTTGTAGCTATTTCGAATTCTTTCCTGGAAAACTCGCTATCTAAGCTTTGTATATATTCTTCAAAGAATACGCTTACATTTACAAAGTCCAAGGTATAATCATCTAATATATAATACATAAATTTAATATTAGTTTTATTTGGGATTATGCCCGTAAATCCGTCGATATAGAATTCTTCAATAACCAGTATTCCATCATAATAGTAATAATAATATCTAACGTCTTCGCTTGTATTAATAGGAATATCAATGTCTTCCATACTACCATTCATTAAGTTTGTACAACTAATACGGTCAACCATTTTTTCTCCTGAAGCATATTTAAGTTCATATATATATAACAGTTTTGCATAATTCGTCTTATCGGATCTTAATATATGCACATCTATAGTTGAAGCATCAGTTTCTATTATTTCGTGTTCATATAATAAGCCGCCCGTGTTTTCGTCAATAACCAGTATTGCTATTGGTTTATAACCAACCAGAGGAGTTTTTTCTTCTAAAATAATTATACTCTCATTTGTAGAATTACCCGTAAAACTACCATACTCAATAGTAATAACATTATGGCTTTTTTCTAAGTTAGGTCTGTGTTTAAATACTAAATCTATCGTTATTTGTCGCCTATTACTAGTAGTCTCACTTTCAGTTAACTGGCCTACTTCAGTTTGCATATATGAATTAATATCACTACTTGAGAAGACACCTGGATTTGTAGAATTTATGATATTGGGGCTTGTAGCAAACAGATCATCGTTGGCATTATTTAACAAGGATTTTACTAAAATGATAGTAATAATAAACAAACAGGCTACACTGATTATGTTTTTCCATATAGGCCTTTTTTTAGCATTATGAGAATATTTATCTTTATTTAGTGACTCAGAGTGAAATGCTTCTTTATCTTCCCTATTAGGGCTTTCATCTGACATAGCATCCTCTATTTTTAGTAAATTACTATATTCTTGCGCTGTTTTCAGTAGCGTATATGCTTCTTTTCCGTGATGCATTTTATTTAAAACATCTGCAGCTCGTTCATAGATATTTATAGCCTCTATATTATTTTCCCATATACGGCTAATAAAATATAGTATTTCTGTAACAAACCCTTTATAATTATAAAATAAATCATCGCAGCAATCTGCCGAGTCTAGAAAATTACTACAATATATATTCAATAAATCATCTTTCAAACTTGGTTTTAATTCATTCCAAATAACATCACTTACTATTGGGTGCAGAGCAATAATATTCGCATGATCTTCTGGGGAAAACCATTGAATAATCCAGCCTTTTCTCACTAAAGAATTTATCGCTAGCACATTTTCCTCATCATGCAAATTAAGCCCGCATCTTGTTAGCAAAACGGAATCAGCTATTCCACTTGGGGGTATGTAGGAAAGAACTTTTAATTCACTAATTTCTATATTGGACATAGTTGAGAAATCAAAGATAGCTTTAATATGTTCATATGCGGTATTTGTATTTTCAATAGAATCTTTCGAGTGAGCAATTCTAGTCTTAAATGATTGGCTAATTCCAATATTTTTCATTTTTGTCAGTAACAAGGGAATAGAATTAGTTCGAGTTTCACGCAGCTGTTTAGCTAATAATATAATAGATAGTGTATGCCCTCCCACAGTTTCAATTAAGTCATATAAGCAATGAACGTTATTATCCACATAAACTATTTCAGGTGCATTTGCATAAAATATTTTTGCTAACATATCCTTGTTTTTTTCTATATCCAAAAAGAGCGCATTAGCTTGATACTTGGAGTTAATAGTAAGATTAATACGGGTTGTAAAAATATATTTAAAAGGCAATGCTAGAAAAGCATCTAAATATGTATCCTTTTCATTATCAAAATCATCTATAATTATAAGTGTTTTTGGATTAGCTAAATTTTCTAATTGCAATAAGTAAAAATCAAACTTTTCTTTTTCATCATCTAACTTCAAGTTGTCTTTATCAATATTTTCTATAACCACATGATTAATCATAGATGCCGCTAAATTGTTTATATAATTTAATCGTATGATATTAGAAAACTTATATTTATGTTTTTCATAGAACTGTAATGCCAGCTCGCTTTTGCCAATTCCTCCCATTCCACAAAGAAAGCAAAAATTGCTTTCTTCAAGCATTACTTCTAATTTGCGTTGTTCTTCATCACGACCAAAATAAGTATTAGAAGCTGATATAAAATGATTTTTTCTAATATATGGTTTATTTTCTATATCTAAAATCAAATAACTTAATTGTTGTTTTAATACGGAAACATCAGGAAAACAATTTTTACGTGTTGAAACTTTATTCAACCCATTAGAAAATAATTTAATAATACTATTTTGTATTGTTTTTGGAAGTTCTGCAATTTCTGAATTTTTTAATTCGAAAGCATAATTATATACATCAGGAACTTTTTTCCAATTGCATATTAGATATAATAAAATTATTAATATTGAATAAATATCTGTAAAAGGGCCTAAAGATTTTAGATTATTATTAAAATTAATTTCTACATCAGTTCTTAAATTGCTTAATTCTGGAGCTTGATATTTAGGACTGGATGAAATTGCTTTAATATCATCACAAAAAACAGATCCATCTTTCATATGTAAAGACGATCCAAAATCTATTATCACAGCAAATCTATTACCAATTTTATTATTATCCCCAATTGATTGTTTAGAAATATAAATATTATCTGGTTTTAAATCACAATGTAAAAGTTCTGCTGTATGAATCAGTTCAACAGTTTCGCATATTCTTATTACTACATTTAACTTATCAACTATTCTCTCTGCAACATTAGTTATATGAGTAAAATTGATGTTGGGTAAACAGTCGCCCGCTTCTGTTTCAATTACTATATATTTTGCTATAGAAGTTTTAACTTCTGCAGCTTGTAGTAAAAAAGCATTGAAAATATTAGGATTATTATTTGCGTTTTCCTCTATGCTAGTGTGACGCAATTTAGCAATATTATGTAGTTCATGTTCTGCAATTCTTGAACAAGATTTTCTGATATCACTTTGCATAATATAGTTGTCGCATAATTCGGTGAATTCAATACAAGTATTATCCTTGCTTCTTCGCACTAAACCACTTTTAAAATATCTGATAGGAAAAACTTCCTTAATAACAAAAAATGTTTCTGATTTTTGGTTTATAGCTTGATAAGCTAATGAATTACTACCTTCGCCAACAAATCTAAGAATTTTATAATCACCAATTATTGTTCCATTAAGAAGTATTGGACGTTCTTTTATTTTAATTTGCATAACAATCTCTCCTTACAGGTAGATATATTATTATTATATCTACCTGTAAAACGAATTGCAAGTATTTACCAATGTATTATGGCACAAATTTATGCAAAATCTCCAGACTATCCTGAGTAGTATACCCCCAAAGCACCGTAGCAAAAGCCTCAATAGCCTGCTTGCGCTTATGATAATAAGTTCTATAGCTGATATCCCTTATATGCGGCCGCAGCTTCTCGATAACCTCTTGTACATTACTCAACTGCTGTGGCGAAAAAAAGCTATAATACAGCAACCAGTAATACTTCTCACCATTTTTATGCTTAGTTCACTTTGTTGCGGGGATTATGCGTTTACACTGTTTTGGGGATAGAACGTTCTTGCTTTTATTGATTTGAACTTCTTTCCATATTAGCTTGAATAAAATATTGAGTTCGCTATACTTAAGATTTTCCAATTGGTAATATACTAAAAACTTTTGTATTATGTCATGAAATTTATCATATACTAATAAGTCATCTTCATTAAATTTAGCAAATTCATCTTTTTCTCTATATGCTTCAAGGATATATCCAGTAATTTTACTGTATGCCATAAACTTACTCGGATTATGTTCGTGTAAGTATGAAGAAATCAGAGCATAGGCATCCTTACTTTTTTTTTTGTCAAGTATTTCATTTATTATGGCATATCTACCTTCAAATATTTTTTCATCAAGATTTTCAATAGAATTTAGTTTACTTGCGAGTGGATCTATATCATATATTAAATTATTAGAACAGCACACAACGCTAAGTTTCAAATATATCTCTGTAATATTCTTGTTACAAGGAATAGTTCTACCAACTAAAGTGTCTATTATTTTATGTTTTTCATAAATAAACTCGTCTCTATATTTACTACATATATCATCAATATTTGATTCAAACAAATTAGGAAGCAGTAAAGATAATTTATGATTTTTATTAAAAATATTATTTAAATATCTGAAGATTTTCCATATAAGCGTTCTGGACTTTTTTCTTGCTGTCTTCTTACTTTTTTTTTCTTTAGGTTGATGTGAAATATACTGAGAATCAGGCACTTGTGAACCTCTGATAATTGCTTCTGGATTTCCAGAAATGTTTTTTGATAGTTCCACTTCATGGATAATACTATGTTCTCGAATGTCTTTTGAATTAGCTTTAGAATACAATATAGTATTAACTTGATTAGTTTCTTTTTTTTGTATATCTTTTGGCTTAATATTCACTTCGGTTGATTCTAATATTTTTGAGGGCAAAAATTTTTCTAAAAATTTTTTCTCCTCAAATGGGTTTTGGTTTAAGCGTTCAAACACACTCTTCTTGCCACCATCTTTACGAAAATCATATCCTTGATAGAGTTTTGTAAAATCTTTACCACAACAAAGACATCGAGTATTTTGAAGCTCATTTCTGTTCCCGCATTCACATAGCCAAGTAGTATCTTTAGGCAATGAAATCTTGTTATTGAAATTAGGATTTGCAAATAAAATAATGCTTATATCATCATAGAAAATTCCTGGAATCATTTTAACCATTGAATTAATATTTTCCTCCAATGCTTTCTCAGCATTATCTAATTCATGTTCAGTTAATAAGTTGAAATATTCAGCAGCCTTGGCCTTAACATTAAACTTATCATAAATTTCATATTGCATACCGTCTGAACATAAAATAAATCCATAAATATTATTCTTTTCTAAGTCGATTAATGAAGATTCTGAATGATTAATTGCATCTGAGAAAAGTGTGTAAGTTGCGTTGGCAATATTACTAACTTCTTGTTTTGAAAAAAGATTTGCAGTATCTTTTCTGATTAAACAGATTGCACCATCACCTAATTGAAAAACAACAGCTTTTTTTTCCTGTTTATTAATGCAAACAAACAACACAGTTGCATCCAATGTAGAAATGCTAATATTATTACTTCGTGCTATATTAGATACTTCGTCTTTAAGCATTCCAATGATAAAACTATTAAAAGCACGACTATCAAAATTATTAAATTCATCTGATATTTTTTCTGGTAATATTCTTGCAAGTGCAGAAGTTATTGTTTTTGATGCATACTGTGAGTTCTTTTTAGACCCTAGACCATCTGAAACTGCTGCGACTAGAATATTATCATCTTCATAATATGAGACACTATCTTGACAAGGCGTATCATTTTCAAGGTGCGATAAACCTTGTTTGCAATAAAATATGCTTTTAAAATTATTCAATTAGATACCTCCTTAAAAATCAAATACACTCTATAAAATCGTTTCTCTGTTTTTTCTTTTGATTTCTCTTTTAATTTCTGACTTCAATTGAAATTCAGTAATTTCATCTGATACCAATCTTACTTGTTCTTTTGCGTCTGAACCGATACTACAAGTTATACTGTTTCCTATCGCTTTAAATAGATCTTTAAATAAATTTTCTTGGTCTGAAAGTTCACTGTCAATTATTGTTGCATTTTTGGTGAAACCACCACATAATTCGTCCAGTGGCTTTTGATTCACCTCATCTCCCACCCCGATTATGAATGGAATAATTCTTTGCTCTGCTGATCCAGTCTGTAGCTTCGTAATACGAGATACCGCTTTATTAAATTTAACACTGTTATCATTATCATCAGGATTGCCATCAGTTATTAAAACCAAAATAGGAACATAGTATTCTGTGACAGCAGAATCAAGTTCATTTTTCTTTTTTTCTATTAAATCTAAACAGTGATTAACAGCCATTCCAGTTGCAGTTCCACCTGCCTTAACTGTCTTGAATGTAGGTATTGCAAATTGATCTAAAAACAAAAAAGACTTTTCATTTTCAATATTGGTACTATATGGTACAATAGCAAATTCAGCTGAGTTCGCTACTTTCGTGTTATTCTTAAGAGAACTAAAAAATAGTGAAACAGCTTTATTCAAATGTTCTATTCTTCTACAGCCATTCATCGATGGAGATATATCCAAACAAAGTACCACCGGCATCCTTTTTACTACACTATCATTTCTCATATTTTTTCCTTCTTTCATATAAAGTATTTATTTCACTTAATCATATTAATCTACTAATTTTCCTTCAATAAAATTCCCAGTATACACTTCGCCATCAGCAGTGGTGAACGTTCCGTAGCCAGTCATGTCACCATCAACGAATTCTCCTTCATAGCTATTTCCATTTAACCACATGAATTTTCCTATTCCCGTTCTCGTTCCATCTAAAAACTCACCTTCGTATATTTCTCCACTTGCCCATGTATATTTTCCTATTCCAGTTATACTTCCATCGATAAACTCTCCTTCGCACACGTCACCGTTCGACAAAGAAAACACACCTTCGCCACTAATCACTCCATCAATATAATCGCCTTTGTATGTATCACCATTATCGAAATAATACTCTACATAGCCATTTAATTCTGAATTAGCACTAAGATAATAACCTGACTCAGTTTCAACCTTGCTAAGTTGAATATTTGGTTGCATAAAATAGTTGTAACTAAAATAAATTACTACAAAAACAGCAGCTATCTTCATTAGAGTACTAAATAAATTACTCTTTTTCTTTTGTTCAGGTACGTTTGTTATAGGCTCATTCGGTAAGCTTGATTGTGATGATGAAGATTGTTGCATGGTTGCTTTTGATAAATAGTTCGAAACATCAACGATAGATAGTAAAAATTCTTGCTTATCTTTTTTAACATGATTTGAAGCTTCAAATAGAATCTCTCCTGTATCCGAAAGTGTCAGCAACTTATCATTAATATACTCATTACCAATTTTACAGAAAAAATTAGAATTTGCATATCCAATTTTTTCTATCCTCCACTTACTCTGCAAATAAGTAGCATTTGTTGAAAGAATTAATGTTGTCCCATACTCATCAACAGAAATGTATTGAAGATTATTATTCATTTCGGTTGCTATTAAATATGTATTATCATTATTTCGCTTGAAGTAGAGTACATTACCTATTTCTTTTTGTTCAGATTGAAAAGTAAAGATTTGGTCTTTTTTAAGAAAAAAATCTACTCCATTACTTAATGTACAAGAAAACTCTTTACCTACATCTTCGCATCTATTTTCATATATATAATCAGATAATAAATCTTTTATTAAAGGAATAGGAGTATTTTTCTTTATCTTATTAATTTCTTTAGAAATGCATAGTACCAATTCCTCAACTGAAATATGGTTTCCATTTTCAAACAGGTTTTTAAAAAGTATCTGCATTGAATCTGGGATTAAATTCCATTTACAATCATTATTAAAATTAGTTCTATCCGCTCTAAATCTAAACTTTTTCTTAAACAACGGAGGTACACCGAGTGTAAGGAGTTTAAAACATAATACACCCATTGATTCTTCGCTAAAATGAATGATATCAATCTTTTTTGATAAATCATAATCTTTACTTAGAGTATCTTGAGCTTGTCTATTACTTAAATAATTTTCATATGAAAAACTATCTGTATCGATAAAATTAATTTTGAATTTCTTATTCTCCTCTAAAAGATGAAAGTTTCCTTCATTAAAATCAGTTACTAATATACCTTTTGTGTTTAGCCACATTACTTGTTTAAGTAATGCCAATGCTACCTCTAGAGCATAGGTGTAATCCTTTGTATTGTGTTCTCTTATAATACTTTGTGACCTACCTAAAAATAAAGTTATAGAATCAAGGGACTTCGTATTTTTTAGTTTTGACATTGTATATCCGACAGGCTTCTTTAACAACGAATCTTCGTATATCACACCAGTTGGAAAAGCGACCCAATCTAAGTTGATTTGTGTTTTAATATTCTTTAAATGCCTTATGTTATTTATTTTCGTTAATGTCAAATCATTTTTTTTGAACACTTTTGCTAATTGGTCATTATTTCCATTAACATTGTACACGATTGCTTCCGCACCCTCATCCTCAAGCGAAGTTGAAAGCTGAATAGTATTTCCGTTTTCACAATATACAAACGAATTTTCAGTAACAGAATGTTCTCCTAATAGCATTTGGTTATCGGTTATCTCTACACTTAAAGAGTAAGATGGGTAATCTTTGTAATATATGATTTTGTCTGTTTCTGAATTATATATGTTACAAGGCAGATTTGATAAAACAATTTTTTCTTCTAAAATTTTATTATTGCATACCAAAAGCACCCTATAATCATTTTCAACATGATGTTTCACAATAGAAAATGCATCACCATTAGAAATTTTTTGTAGCGTAGTAAATTTCAAAGATTTGATATTTGCAATATTTTTATGATAATTAGCTATACTGATTTCATCAAGTATATCTAAAAGAAGCACGGCTTGATTTAAGAAATCAAAAGATATAACAACATCTTCAGTAGATTTTAACTCGTTTATTAAATTTGTGCTAATGTTAGAAAAAAGTATAGTATAGTCTAAAACAACTAAGTCATAACTTTGTGATATTTTCAATTATATTTGTCCTCCTAAGTGTAAAGTATATATCACTTCACATAAGTGCAATTTTTATAGATCTTTTAATCGCAAATCTAATCTAATTTTTTTCCAGTCGACACATTAATAAAGTATTTAGATTTATCTTCAGAAACAAACATAAGCTCAGTTCCAACTTTTAAGTTCAAAACCTTTAATACTGCAGGCTCTATTTCCACCATATCTTCAAATGAGATTATAGCCCAATTATTTTTGTTGGATAAAAACAATTCAGTATCTAGTTCACTTAAAAACACCCAGCCGGTATCAAGGTTGTTTTTAGGAATCTCTCTGTTACACCATTTTAGGCTTGCAGAATCATTAAATAAATTTTTACTTATAGTAACTGCACCTATTTTTGTATTTTTTATATTTCGCATTTAATTGTCCTCCTCAAATTTATGGCTACGATTAGTTGATGGAAGTTCAGGTCTATAATTAGCTGGATTTTGATACCATTCCAAAAACTCTTCCTTTGTAATTACACCTTGCATATACTCGTTGTGTTTAAGCTCGTATTTTTGACTAGGAATATGCCCCATATCCCATTGACCATTTCTGGGGAAGTTTGAGTCCCATTTGATGATTGAATCTGATGGGTCTAAAACCCCATCTATTGTTTCATCGAAATAAAAGTCCCAGACGTCTTGTACTTGAGTTTTTCCGTAAGATGGTCGTGAATTTGCATAAGGCATGACTTTAGTAGTATCGACCACATTATCACCTTGCTTTAGCACATCACTACTTGCATCTGCGACATTGTTTGTCATTTTTGCTACATCGCTACCAGAATCAAGTAAATTAGCAGCTCCTTTTCCAAGTACTCCTACTACAGGAATTAACGCAATACCATATAGAATTGTCATCCCCCAATTTCCTTTGGTAGAACTACCAAGCATATCTCTGACGTCCATTGGAGCATCAACTCCAAATATTCCTGCAACAAAACTAATACTAGTGCCAAGCCAAGTCGAATCTTCCGAAAACTCACCATAAATGATTTGATTCCAAGTTTTTTCCCAAAAACCTTTTTCAGGGACAGGTGTAGAAGTGTATGAAAAAGTGCACACACTTCCAGAACTGTCACCATAATCAGAATTGTTATTAGTTGCAAGTTGTTGGTCAACAGTACAGTATGTATCCCCATAATAAATTAATGCATTGACCACACTGGCATGTTGAACATCCAACTCTGAAATAATATTTTTTGCTGATGATACATATGAAGAGCTACTAGCAGCATATATATCATCTTTTTTATATATCAAATTATTGATATTTCGTTCAACAATTGTTAAAAGATCTAATGTTTCTTGCACATATTTAAAATCTCTTGTCGGCATATATATCACCTCATTCCTAAGCTTATTAACCAGTTATAGCCGTTGCATTCATAGTGGAGAGATTAACATCAACTTCGTAAAGTCCACCTACTGATTGTTCAAGTGCTGTTCCAAATACTTGGATTAAGTCGTTGATTTGAGATAATACACTTTTTTCTAAACCTATGAAAGCGTCAACATAAGCTTCTTGAGCCTTACACTTCCATGCACTTTCTAAATCAACACAGATAATAGTTCTAGCTTCGTTTAGTATCCTTACTTGTTCACTATGTGCTTCTTTAAGTGAATTAAGTGTGGTTTGAATTTGTTCTGCGTTTAAAATCATTTTCATTTCCTCCCTTATCGTATAAACATTTGACGAATATTTGTTGCAATCTCAGCATCTGCTTCTTGCATCGCATTAGAATTACTTCTAAGCAATAGTGATTCAGACTCTAACATTTGGGAGAAAAGAACAATGCTAGGTACATTTTCAAGGTACGAAGCAATGAAGGCTCTACCAACTTCAGTATCAATCATAGCTGTATTTAACAACTCAAAAGCGTTATCCATTTTAATTTTGTTTGCATCCGAAGCCTCTTTTAGCGTGTCTAATTTTTTTGCACAATTTTCCATAGTAGGATAATCCCATATGTGATTAATGTAACTCATTTTTAACCTCCTAAAATTTACATAATTATCGTATAAACATTTGACGAATATTTGTTGCAATCTCAGCATCTGCTTCTTGCATCGCATTAGAATTACTTCTAAGCAATAGTAATTCAGACTCTAACATTTGGGAGAAAATAATAATGCAGGGAAATCTCCGATGTGATTAATATAATTTACAGTATCACCTTCAATTCATAAATTTATTTTAGTTATTATTAGAAAACTATATCATCTTTTGTAGCTTTAAGGTTAACAAGAGATGATTTGAGATTGTTTGCATTGTTCAACATATACTGGATTTGTCTTGTTATTTCCTTTAATGCTTCATCAGGATCAGAAGAAACATAACCTATCATTAATTCGGTAGATTCCAAGTGTCTGATTAATTCATTTGTTTCATGTATTATATCATCCAACTCAGAATCAGACATACCATTTTTAGGCATTGTAACATTTGGTGCAATGATTAACATATATTACCTCCTTTTAAGATAAAGCGTATCCCAATCATTAAGCTTATAAGTTGAAAGCGATTTATTTCCATCAAGTATTGCACTTTCAGTTGACACTTGAAGGTTTTGTGGATTTAGATTAGCATCTGTTATTAAGTCGTTCAACCCATCACATATTTTTGAAATAAAATCACTTATTTTCATATTATCAAATTTATTTATTTTAATATCAGCCTCAAAGACCTCTAAATCTAACTCATAAAAGTCAATAACTAAAAACATTGAAAATTTCCTCCATTTTTCTTATAAAAAACTCCCTATATTCTTTGAAATCTAATTCTTTAGTCTTTTGTTCAAGGATTTTTTCAGAAAGTGATGTTATTTCAGTAACTTTAACGATATTAGAAGCTTTGCTTATTGCACAATGTGAAACTTGAATATCTTCATTCACAATTATATAGCTTAAATATGATAGCTCATCACTATTGTTTAGCAATGGTAAGTGTAGTGATATTTCACGAAAGTTCTCAAACTTAATATAACTCACCATATTTCCTAAATCAATTAAGCCAACTATACTTTGATTTGAAATATATATTGTTGAGTTTGACTTAGCTTTATCAGAATACTTATAATTTATCATCACGACCTCTTCTGACTTGATAATTGGCCCAAGGAAGGATATTAAACCTTTATCAAAAGCAATACCATTTTTCAAGAGCTTTATCAATCCTTTGTGTGCGAAATTTTTAATTATCGCTGATTTGTGCTTTTCTGAAATGTTATTATAATTTAGCAAACTAGTTGGAATATTTCTCTCGCCAAGTAAACTGAATAGAACTGTAAATTCATCTTTAGTAGTTAAAAAGCTTTTCATTAGTTCACCTCACTTGCTAACTTAATAATATTCACACCATTAGGAGTAACATTAACAGCGTGTCCAGTAGTCAAAATTTTATCTTGCATTTTAATTGGCAGAGCAGTTGAACCAAATGGATGTTTACAAGGTGCATTTCCCATTAACAGACCACTATTTCTGTTTTCCAACAGCTGTATGGTTCGAGTTTTTGAGTCATAGTTTCTACCAATATTAATTTGTTGTGGCATATCTGAAAATACAAAATACGATAAATCATCATTATCGATTTTTTCTCTAATAATAGACATTGTTTCACTTTCAGTAGAGAATCTAGCCAAATCATTAATTACAAAAAGTGCTTTTCCAACAACATTACCATATACTTCTCGAAGTTTTTTCGACTGTTTTATTGTGTCAGATTCGAAATTAATGATTGTAATACCAGAATTTTTTGTGCAATTAGCGAAACAACCATCAGAACTTTCAACTAAAACAATAGAATAACCAAGTTTAGTGAAATATTTTATTAAATATGACGTTATGCCATTTCTATCTTGTTCAAGCATATATGAAATGTAAAGCGTGTTAGATAGCGATAAGTTCCAATATGAAGTGCTTAAATTTCTTGCTAATCCTAGTGGTATTAGGTTGCTATGTTTCTCAATGATTTCGAAAGCAATCTTATCTGGCATAATTTTTGTTTTAGAAGGAGTGCTTTTATTCCCCCAAATCATGCGATAATTATGTGCTAACAATTGTATTTCTTCATCCAAATCATCATACGCTAAAGATCCTTGCACTTCTAATGTTTTATTAAACTCACTTTCCTTTGTTGGAGTAGCAAGGAAACGCCCCGGTATATTAGGAATTTTTTTAATATTATCGATGTGTAGTATGGTAGAATAATCAAAGTCATCGCCCATATAAAATGAAATAATCTGTTCGAAATTTTTAAGTTCAAGATTTCCAAAGGTTTCTTTCTGGTTTGCTGTTACGACTATTGTAATTTCATATTTAATGCTTTCTCGAACTATTTCTGAGAACATTGCTTTTAACTCGTTATCGTTTATTATTTCGCTATAACAACCATCAAAAATCGCTAAGATAGGTGTGAATTCATTGTGAGCACCTTGCATACGTCTATTATTTAATTGCTCAGTAAGGTTTAAGAGTAAATAATAAATATTTTCTACACTCAACACATCTGCAACATGTGGAAAATGATAAGATTTGTATTCATTGATATTTTTAGTTACAATATAAATACCTATTTCACTTGGAGTAAGACCAACATTCTTATCAGTAACTGAAGTGATAAAACATTTAATTAACTCTGTTTTCCCTGTATTCTGTAATCCAAAAATAAAAATGTTTGATGCAAAAATAGAAAGTCTAAATAAATTCCGTTTTGACTCATAAATATTATCGGCTACTCCAACAATTGCTGACTTGGTTTCTCTGTCGAACGCATGAGCACCATTAACATTATCAGTAATTGCTTTAAGTGTTAATGTTGAGTTTTTCAAAATAATTAAATTATCATAGTGTTGTTCAAGTGTTTGAGATAAAACTTGTCTAACTTGTCCTAGTTCTAAAATATCATCATAACGATTAAAAATTTCATTTGAAAATATTTCAAATTGAGTAGAGAGAGATTTTTCTTTGTATATTCTACTAGTTCCATCCAGTTTAATGAAATCGAGTGTGAGTTCATTTATATCAGTAGTTGCAGAAATTGCAACTTGATATTCTTCGTTCATTTTTGCTCTTGAATAAACGTGTGCTCTTCCTTTGGCTTTTATAACATTTTTCTTCACTTCATCTTCTGTGAAGAATTCAATATGTCCATTAATATTTGTCTTAATTTGAGAGTGTATCGTACCAGTCTTTGATTGTGTTGCTAACATTAAATGAATGCCAAAAGAACGTCCAACAGTTGCCAACCTCTCGATTTTCTTAGATGATTCACTATCTTCCGAAAAGAATACGGCGACTTCATCAACTACGACTAGCAATAAAGGCAGTGGTGTTGATATTTCGCCTTTGCTAAACTTTATGTGATACTCGTGCAATTTGTTACATTCATAAGATTTTAGCATCTTGGTTCTATATTTAATTTCTGCATCGAGCATTGTAATGATTCGAGAGATATGTCTCTTCGTAACTGTATCCTCATTCACAAAGTCTCCTGCAAAATGTGGAAATTCTCGCACTTTATCAGATACTGTCCCTCCTTTAAAGTCTATAATAACAAACGAAAAATATTCAGGACCATACTTTAAACAAGCTGATAAAAGATATGTTTGTAAAAATTCACTCTTTCCAGAACCAGTTGTCCCTGTTACCAAGCAGTGTGGACCGTCGACGTGTTCAGACAAGTTAATAGTTCCGATTTTTTTATCAGACGATATTCCTACTTGGACTTCAAAGTTTTCACAAATATTTGCATTTTCATCTTTATTTGCATACATTCTTTTCTCTGATTGTTCATACATTTCAAGGAAGGTATAGTATGTAGGAATAGAAACAGATGATATCTCTTTATTATCAATTAACTTAGTGTTAAACAAAGCTTTTGCAACGTATGAAGCTGTATTTTCAGAAGTTGGATGAATATTTAATTTTTTACTGTCTACTAGACCATATGAGAATTTATCTTTAGTAATAATTTCAATAGATTTACTTACTCTACTTGGTACTAACTCTTCATCTGAAAAGAATATTATTGAGATATTACTGGGTAAATCAAGCGTATTAAGGTTTGCATACGTAGCTGAATTTATTACCTGTTTAATATCAACAAAAAACACTAAATGCTTTTTGATTTTAGATGATATTTTCATTACATTAGTAGTAAATTCATCTATATCACTAGTTCCATTATCTATCATCCTAAAATCCCCATTCCATACATGAGGTAAAAATCTCGTCCAGTATAAATCGCTACTATCATTAAATGCTACTGCTATAGAAACTTCGTCTGGGGAGTGCATAGTTGCAATATCAATAATATAACTATTAATGGTTTCTGTAAGTATTTCTTTACTTTCATTTGCACAAGAAATAGATATAGTTTTATTAACTGTGAGATTAATCAGGCTAGGGGCTTTTTCTGTTGACTTAAATATGATGTTATCTATATTAGATTTAAAGTTTTTAAGAAGTCTGTCTGACTCATTATAAGTCATTGGGGGATATGTGACTGTAAGTGGAATTTCAAGATCTGATTCTCCGATATTCAGCCACAAAAAGTCTTTGTGATTAGGTAGTTTTGCCCACAGCATCTTATCATGACTATTGACCATTGCAATAAATTTACTCGGAGCGAAGTAGTTTTCAATTAAATGTGATTGATAATTACATTTAATTGACTTGATTTCCTCTTCAATACCATCTAGATACAGCTTATATTCCTTAGATTTAGTCATAAACTGTAGGTAAGGTTTTTTATTGCTGACTCTAATAGCTTTCCCAAATCTGATGATAAGTTGAGCAAGTACGCTGACTGCCATAAAAATTATAAACATCCCCATATATTGAAGATTATCTCTAAAAAAAAGAAAAAAAGCGCCAAGATAAAGCGTTATATTGATTAGTGTCTGAGCAATTCCCGAAAAAGAACTTTTTATACGCTTTTCTATTTTGATGTCAATATGCTCAAAAGAATCACTTGTCATGCGTTTTTTACGTTTGAATTCCATAAAATGAAATCTCCTTCTATTGTATGCAAGTTATCCAACCTATCAGCAATTTTAATAAACAGTGCTTTTTCGTCAATGTTGTTAAGAAGTCTCATGTCGGATAAATTATCAATTTCTTTTTTACTCAAACCTTGAGCGACTTGATTGTATCATAAATACTAAAACCTGCCGCAATAGATCCACCATAACTTTCAATATATAAAGTGATCTCCTCAGAAGATTCCCTGGCCAGACAGCGTAAGGCTGAGTTTAACATGGTAGCCATATTTCCATCTATCTCACCTGTTAAGTAAATGCGCCGCTTGGTAAACTCAATATCTAATGGTGATAATATTATGTCTTGCCCATTTAAATTGATTACCTTTTTTAATACATGATTCATTAAATCACATCCTTCGCTTAGATTGCTTACAATTATTTATACTGAATTAAGTCAAAAATATCCAAAAATTTTTATATTTTGTAGAATAAAAGTATACATTATGCTAAAATAGAACTAATAAACTTCAAATAATTAATTTATACATATAATTAGGAGGGAGTGCTATTTATGGATAATAAAACGAGCTCATTTGCCTTGAAAGAAAACTTGCAGCTTGAAGACTACACAATTATTAACCAAATTGGCAAAGGAGGAAATTCTTTAACCTATAGAGCTAAAAGCCATAAAAACATCCAGTCCTATTGCATAATAAAGGAGTTTATTCCTCATGATTTTATTGTGAATAAGCAAGTTGAGCGCAGCAATAATGGTTTAACAATTAATTTCACAGAACAATGTGATGCCGGAAAGCAGCAAATTATTCGTGATGCTATTAATAAGTTAGTAGATATAGAGCTTGCAAATTTAGAAAAAATCAGCTTTATTTCTTATAATGGAGTTGAAACTAATAATCCTATTGTCTTTAAAGCCGGAATAATAAATGATAAACAGCTTTCCAATTCTGTTGCTCGCTATATAGCCATTGAAACTGAAGCCGGTGAATGTTTAAATGAGATTAATTTTCCCGATCTTGATAATGCTGAACAAAGAGTAATAGATAAACTTCAAACCATCATTCGCATTGCTGAAACTGTTCAAAAAGTTCATGAATGTGGTTTGCTGCATTGCGACCTTAAACCGGACAATATTTTTATTTCTACGCGTGCAAATGGAGACGAAGCAAAGATTGGTAATAGATTTGCTATCCTGCTTGATTATGGGTCGGCCTTGTCAATGCTCAATGGGGTTGTTGAATGTGATGACCTAAAGAAAATTTCCTCCAGCGAGCACTATCAAGCCCCGGAATTATACAATTTAAGAGTTCATTCAAATAAGTATAATTTTCAAGAGAATATCAGTAAGCTGGGGGCACATTCTGATATTTATTCACTGTGTATTATTATGCTCCAACTATTTGCAGATCAAAGAAAAATACCGGATAGAATAGCTAGTGAATCTATGTTAAGCAATCCTGATATAGCTAAACTAAGCAAACCCATTCAGCGCCAATTAGGGGCAACTATACAAGCAGGTTTAAACTCTGGCCGAAAAAAATATTCCTCGGTTAGAGAATTTATCAGTAAACTCGAATCTATTATTAATAGTATTAATCTGCATGGCATTACAGCCGAAATCTTGGCATCAAGAAGTTACGATGAAGTAACCGCCTTTTTAGAAAAACAAACTTCTTTTGATCTAGAACTTTTGGGCGATATAATTTGTGCTGAAATTTCTGATCGTGAGTTAAAGGACCAAAGTATACTGGCTGCTGTAGATTATCTCTTAACATCGGATAATAAAAAGAAGCATGGCTTAATTGTTGCTGATGGCGGAGCAGGTAAAACTACTCAATTGCGATATTTGCAGAAATTATTATTCGAAAAAGAGGGAGCAATTACTCCCATATATATACCTTTGTATGAAGTTTCTGCTAATGGTGAAAACGGCATTAAAGATTATATAATCAGAAAGTTTTGTGGTAGCGCAAGTGCAGGCGAAACAGATGAAATTCGTCGAAAAAATTTAGAGGAAATTTTTAAAAATCATAAGCATTTATTGATAATTGATGGAGTTAATGAAATTGATAACCCTAATCAATTCTTATTTGAAATCAATAAATTAACAGAGCTTTCCGCACTACATATTTTTGTTGCAAGTAAAACTGAGTTGGACTGGCTAAAAGAATTTAGTAGGTTTAAAATAGCTCCACTTAGTGCTAGCATCATTAGCAAAAAGCTTGGCCAAATCGGTATTACACCTAATCAGCGACAATTAAATATGCTGATTAGGCCTATGTATTTTGCTATGTATTTACGACTTCAACTGGATACGGATATAGAGTTAACAGATATTAATACCCCCGGCGAGATATTTATCGCTGAAATTGAAAGGCTGGCTAATTTGGAAGCAAGAGCTCTTGGCCGCGGTGATGACTGGATTCGAGCTACTAAATGTATTCTCAGTTCGCTGCTTCCTGCAATAACCTATAAGCTAGCCTCATCCTATTTTGCATACGATAATATTGAAGCTATTATCAAGTCCGAATATGATAATTTTATTACTGCTAGTGCGGCTAGAAATAGAATGGCTATTAAAAATACTATTGGCCAAGTGCTTGATAGTGAAACACTAATAACATTGTTGCTTAATAAAGGTCTTTTAGAATGGGCTAATGATGATAACCTGCGTTTTTGCCATCAAAATATTTTTATGTTTTATCAGGCACTTTATATTAAGCAAGAGCTTGTTGCTAATGCAACTGATACTATACCGCACACTATAGCCAATGATTTTCTTATCGAGGAAATTAGAAACCTGATAGGTGATATTATTGGAGAATATAAATACGAAACAAATTGCACAACAAAAGAAAAATCGCCAATCGAAGAGATATTGCATAAATGCTGCTTAGGAAAAACCACAAAACAGGCCCAAGTAGCGGTATTTAATTGCCTCGAAATTATGAAAAATGCCAGAAACAATCATGTTACGGCAGATTATTCCGGGCTTGATTTATCTATTAGCAATTTTTATGGCTGTCACTTACCTAATTCCAAGTTTAATAATAGTATCATTGCCGAAACTACTTTTTCAGTGCAAACAGGGGGCAATAAATTTGTTTGTATTTCACCGGATAAGCAATACATTTATACTGCCGATGAAAAATCCATCCATTATTGGGATGCTCACACCGGTGAATATTTAAACCACCTTGATTTTGATACAAAAGGAGATAATTTTAATATCGAATTGCTGGATATTTGCCCTGATGGTAATCTACTTGCCGTTACCACATATTCAAGCAAGAGCTCAGAGCAAAAATTCAAATCTTTCCTAACAATAGAAAATCCTTTTAGCGAGCAAAAAGTAATTAAAGAAGAGATGTTAATTGCCAGCAGCCTTAATAATCTTGCCGGATATGCAAAAGGCATAATTTCTTATAATGATTTTGCAGAGCATGAGGCTAATATCGTTATGTTGCCGTCGAATAAAAGAATTTTTGATGTGACTAAGGGGGCAAGGCATGTTCAATCTTCGCCCGATGGACACTATATAATGATTTGGAGTAATGACTTTTTAGAGTTATACGATTGTAATGGCAATATGTATAAGCACTTAGAACAAGAGAAATGTACCGCTTTAGGTATTGATTTAACTAGCTTATCTGTTCTTATTAATGCCGAAAGCCAAAGAATAATCTTTGCTGGAAAAGGATTTTTGCAAATTCATGATCTTATTACTTTTGAGAAAATAACAGATTTTAATATAGAACCTACTGCCTTATATAAAGTGCAAAAAACCTGCGGCAATGGCCGATTGCTAACCTTAATTAATTATCATAATGAAGCTAAGGCTTGTGTTTGGGATATGGCTGATGCTAATCTACTATTTAGTCGTGCATTGGCGCTTAATACCATAATTGATATTAGCGATGATGCTACAATGATTTGTGCTTTAGGTCAAGAATTAACGGTCTTTGATGCGGAAAAACAAACCAGCATTTATAGCAAAAGCATTACTAAAACTTCAATTAATCATTTTGCTTATATTGGTGAAAACAAAAAATATATGATTATGTATGGCAATACCATCAAGCTTATTGCCAACGAGAAAAGTCAATACACGCTGGAAATTGCTACAATTAATTTAAAGAATTTACAAAGAACTTTTAGCTTTGAAATTACTGAAGATGGCAAAAAAGTAGGCGTATGCGCCCAAAATTATACTATTGAGGGCTGCGATTTCAGTTATCATATTGCCGATTTAAAAACTAAGGAAATTAATTCTTACCGATTAAACTATCAATTGAATACCAGCCGCTTACTTCAAGCAACGGCTAATTGTATAGAGTGTAAATTATCAGCTGATGGTAAAAATTTGGCTTATTATTATATTGATGATAGTGAGTTAAATGTGCATGTTGTTGCTTTAGCTAATGGTCGGGAACAGGTATGGCAATTGCCTTTAACAAATGATGATATACAAAAGTGCTTAAAATATAAAAATCATAAATTACCCGTAGCATTTAATGGCAATTTATCGCAATTTATTTATATTGCCAATAATAAGTTGCATTTAATGGATATCACAACATCTACCCCAAAATTAGAGATAGATGTTTCGGTAAAAACATTAAATTATATGTTTTTTAGTGCAGATATGCAAAAATTTGTCTATCTAGAAGAATCCGACTGCGAACAAGAAGTGTTTAATTATTATGTTGATATTATTTGTTGCGCAGCTCAAACCGGCCAAGAACTTTTACGGGTAAGTGATGAGGCCGAAACAGCTCGTTCCTATGCCCGGTGGGCGGGCTATAATCGCAAAGATGTAGCCGGTATATTTAGCGGCTTTGCCCTGCGTGATTATCGTTTATGTGAGTTGACAGATATAACAGTTAAATTTGATAGCCAACTTAATGAGTTGGTTCTAAATGGCAGGCACGGTAATTTTGAGGTTTATAATATTGATAATGGTGAACAAATTATTAGCCGAGCTTTTCCTGAATTGTCCTCTAATTTTGTTAAAGGTGCGCGAGATATTTATTGGGTGGATATCAATGAAATGCAATCAATCAATATGATTAGCCCGATAGATAAATCTAAATTTGTTTTGATTGATGCTTTTAATATTGATGGTTGTGTTTTTGATGATGGGAAGTTAGTGGTTGGCGGTTTGCTTGAGAATGGTGGTGAGATTAGTGACTAATTATACAAGAGAAGAGGCGCAAGCAATAATTGATGACTATATATTAACAAATGGATCAGTATTTGATTTTGAAATTGATACACTTAATAGGATTAGGATATCAAAGTATTATGATTCGCCCGAAAGGGATTCTGCTAAAATTCCTGATTTTGTTTATGGGTTTAAAGAATATGAAATAATTAGCCAAGAAGGTGTATTCTCTGAAGTGAAATATCTTAGGGCTATAGAGTTAGGAGCAGGAGTTAAAGACTTAAGTAGAATGTTTCAAAAAGCATCAATTAAGGAAGTTGATCTGTCTAATTGGGATGTGGCTAGTGTTACTGATATGTGTAAGATGTTTTCCGAATCCCAATTAACAACAGTAGGAGATTTAAGCAATTGGAACGTATCTAATGTCACTAATATGAGTGGGATGTTTCGCAGCTCCCAACTAACAACAGTAGGAGATTTAAATAATTGGGATGTCTCTAATGTTACTGATATGTCTGGGATGTTTCACGGATCTCAACTAACAACAGTAGGAGACTTGAATAATTGGGATGTAGCTAATGTTACTAATATGGAAGGGATGTTTTTCAAATCTCAACTAACAAGAGTAGGAGAATTAAGTAATTGGAATGTAACCAATGTTACTGATATGAATAGGATGTTTTTTGGCTCTAAACTAACAACAGTAGGAGATTTAAGCAATTGGGACGTAGCTAATGTAACAGGTATGACCATGATGTTTTGCGAACCTAAACTAACAATAGTAGGGGATTTAAGTAATTGGGATGTCGCTAATGTTACTGATATGGGCTATATGTTTTCCTATTCTCAACTAACAACAGTAGGAGACTTAAGTAATTGGGATGTCGCTAATGTTGCTGGCATGGCAGGAATGTTTTCCAACTCTCGACTAACAACAGTAGGAGAGTTGAACAATTGGGACGTAGATAATGTTGCTGATATGAGTTTTATATTTTCTAGCTCTCAACTAACAACAGTAGGAGACCTGAGTAATTGGGATGTCGCTAATGTTACTGATATGTGTAAGATGTTTTCCGAATCCCAATTAACAACAGTAGGAGACTTAAGTAATTGGGATGTCGCTAATATTACTGATATGTCTGAGATGTTTCACAGATCTCAACTAACAACAGTAGGGGATTTAAGTAATTGGGATGTCGCTAATGTTACTGATATGTCTGGGATGTTTCACAGATCTCAACTAACAACAGTAGGAGACTTAAGTAATTGGAACGTATCTAATGTTACTAATATGAGTTATATGTTTCCCAACTCCAAATTAACAACAGTAGGAGATTTAAGTAGTTGGGATGTTTCCAAGGTTACGGGCATGAACAATATGTTTTCGGAATCCCAATTAACAATAGTAGGAGATTTAAGTAATTGGGGTGTCGCTAATGTTACTGATATGTCTGGGATGTTTCGCGGATCTCAACTAACAACAGTAGGAGACTTAAGTAATTGGAACGTATCTAATGTCACTAATATGAGTTATATGTTTCCCAACTCCAAATTAACAACAACAGGAGATTTAAGTAGTTGGGATGTTTCCAAGGTTACGGGCATGAACAATATGTTTTCGGAGTCCCAATTAATAATAGTAGGCGATTTAAGTAATTGGAATGTAGATAATGTCCTTAATATGAGTGAGATGTTTTGCGGATCTCAACTAACAACAGTAGGAGATTTAAGTAATTGGGATGTAGCTAATGTTACTGATATGAGCTATATGTTTTCAGCAAGCAGGCTAAAACATATAGGTGATCTATCTGCCTGGGATATATCAAATGTTAAATCTTTTAGTAATATGTTCTCAGCTAGCAAATTCATTGATATTGGTAATTTATCAAATTGGAATATTTCAGCCGTAACAGATTTATGCTCTATGTTTAGTTGTTCAAATATTAGATATGTAGGCAATCTTTCTAGTTGGGACATTTCGTATGTTGAAAATATAGATTCGATGTTTTATTATTCTAAAATTAAGGATATCGGCGATATAAGCAAATGGAATCCTCGTGTAGATGTTATTATGGATAGTATTTTTGAAAATAGCTCCCTTAAAAACAATCGCAAAGTTATTATTAATACAATCAAAGCTGATCCTCTGTATAATGATAACATACATTTAAAAACTAAAAAAGAACAGTATACATTAATTGATAAATATATAGCTGAAAATGGAAGAATATTTGAGTTCATACTAGACTCTAAGCAAAATATTAGAATCTACAAATACTATGACAGTCCTAAACGAGATCATGTTCAAATTCCAGATTTCGTTTATGGGTTTGGAAAATATTTTCCCCACAGTGTATTTTCAGGAATAAAGTTCCTTAAGTCAATAGATATAGGTATTGGGATTCAAGATTTAAGCTATATGTTTTCCAAATCAACAATTTTGAAGATAGATATATCAAGCTGGGATGTAACTAATATCACTAATATGGCTATGATGTTCTATGATTCGCAACTTACAACAGTAGGTGATTTAAGCAAGTGGGACGTAGCTAATGTAACAAATATGAGTTATATGTTCACAGAATCGCAGTTGCAAACAGTAGGAGATTTAAGTGAATGGAATATTGCTAATGTAACTAATGCGGAAGAAATGTTTGCGGGTTCTAATCTGCATGGTTATTTAATCAAAAACGGAAAAATCATTTCAAAAAAATAACCCTCTATTACGCAGTTTTTTGATAATGAATCCTAACTAATTTACTTTCGATAGAACAAATTGCTTCCTAAATACACATCTATATATACACAATAAATTAATAAGATGAATCCTCACCCAAACAGTTGATGAAAATTATACTGTTTTGGGGGAGGTATTGCAGAGAATATTTCAAACGCTGTCTGCTAACTTAACTGTTTGTCGCCTTGGGAAGATATCAATTATTTAGGTTGTTAAAATATAAGCAAGCTTCCCATTGAAACACTGAATCTTTGCCCTGCATGACTATCGTCTATGCGAGTTGACAGATATAACAGTTAAATTTGATAGCCAACTTAATGAGTTGGTTTTAAATGGCCGGCACGGTAATTTTGAGGTTTATAATATTTATAATGGTGAACAAATTATTAGCCGAGCTTTTCCGGAATTGTCTTCTAAATTTGTTTTGATTGATTCTTTTAATATTGATGGTTGTGTTTTTGATGGTGGGAAGTTAGTGGTTGGTGATTTAATTGAAAATGGTGGTGAAATTAGTGACTAATTATACAAGAGAAGAAGCGCAAGCAATAATTGATGACTATATATTAACAAATGGATTAGTATTTGATTTTGAAATAGATAAACTTAATAGGATTAGAATATCAAAGTATTATGATTCGCTAGAAAGGGATTTTGTTAAAATTCCTGATTTTGTTTATGGGTTCATAAGTTCTAATTTTGACAGTGACTATGGCGTGTTTTCTGAAGTTAAAAATCTTCAATCCATAGAATTAGGTTTAGCTGTTTGTGATTTAAGTGGTATATTTAAAAATGCCACTTTTAAAGAAATTGATATATCTAATTGGAATGTAGCTAATGTTATTGATATGAGCATGATGTTCGTTGACTCACAACTAATATCAGTAGGAGACTTAAGTAATTGGAATGTGGAGAATGTTACGAATATGAGGTGGATGTTTGAAAGTTCAAAGTTAACAATTGTCGGAAACTTAGGAAATTGGGATGTCGCTAATGTTGCTGATATGAGTGGGATGTTTAGCGAATCCCAACTAACGACAGTAGGCGACTTAAGTAATTGGAATGTTGCTAATGTTACTAGTATGAGCAGTATGTTTCAGGGATCTAATCTAACATCAGTAGGAGACTTAAGTATATGGAATATTGCTAATGTTACTAGTATGAGCAGTATGTTTCAGGAATCTAATCTAACATCAGTAGGAGATTTAAGTATATGGAATGTTGCTAATGTTACTAGTATGAGCAGTATGTTTCAGGGATCTAATCTAACATCAGT